>JAJZKL010000212.1 GCA_021804185.1 Thermoplasmata archaeon
CACCTGCCATTCCCGGTTCAGCACTTCGATGGAAATATTGTAGTGAGCGGCAATGGTTCAGGGAAATACGGAATTATTGATTCCAGCATGGATCACAGGATAGCGATGCTTGGCACGGTTCTCGCCCTGAGATTCGGCGGTACCGTAAGAGGAGCGGAGTGCGTCAGCAAAAGTAATCCTCGCTTTTACGAAGATATTTCACGCATCGGGGGGGTGATAGAATTAACATGAAACCGCTTATCGTTGGTTCCCTACCGATTACTGACGTTTCTGATTTGAGGCATGTACTTTCCGGTGAATGCGATCTGACGGAGTTGAGACTGGATTACCTGCATGAATTGAACACCAATATCCTGGAAGGCCTTGTTGCAGTCAAAGATAGAATAATCCTTACAGTAAGGGACGAAAACGAGGGGGGAGTCCGGCACATTGATCGCAAGATTAAAACCGGCTTTCTAAAGTCCGCAGTGGAAATGGGATTCCTGATAGATGTCGAGACTGAATTCCTGCGTGAAAACTATGTTGATTACACTGGAATGATAGTATCCAGACACTTCCTGAAGGAAGAACCGGATTATGAAACTCTCGAAAACCTCGCCGGAATTTATTGTAACAAGGCCAGATTTGTCAAGATAGTGACGCCTGCCTCCATGGTTTCTAGCAGAAATTTAATAAAACTTCTGGGAAAATACGATAATGTGGCTGTCATGGAGCTAGGCAGTGACCCAATGACCAGGATCCTATATTCCGTTCTTGGATCGCGTCTTATATATTGCTATATCACTGAACCCACCGCAAAGGGTCAACTTAAATGCAGTGAAGTGAAAGAGTTTTTTGAGCTGATCTGGAGATAAGAATCCCTAAAATTTAAGATCATAACGGTTTCTGAATCACTTCAAACCTTTTTTCATTTCTGAGGAATGCGTAAATGCCCATTATTCCGCCAATGGCTTCGAGTGGACCTATCACAAAAAAGAACAGCGGGATCATCAGAAGCGCGCTCTTCCAGAAAGGCATTGCTTTCTCGGATACCGATGTGTTTATGTGAAGACCGTTCCAGTAGAACCATATCCAGAAACTGAAAGTGAAAGCCCACATTATCCCCATTGGCGGAGTTATGAGTTCAAAGCTGATTATGTGGAAGAACTGCAGCAATAAGGTCGCCAGAATGATGTTCTGAGTGATCATGCTGCTCCAGAACATAGCGGAATAAATCAGCATTAACCGGTATTTCCACGGCAGGGGTCCGTATATTCCCAGATTTGTTATATCTACAAGCCATCTGCGCCTCTGCCTGAGCATGTCCCTGACGCTTGATGGTGAAGCGCCGTAGGTAAAAGCCGGAAGAAACGAGGATTTTCCCCAGTATTTTTCAGAGAACCTCAACCCAAAGCAACTGTCGTCGATTATTTGCCTTGAACCATTTTCCCACCCTATTTCTGATTCTATATCGGAGCGGATAAGAAGATTCTCTCCATGAAGGCCAACCAGTGGTGTTCTCAGCAACGCCGTGAAGAAATAAAATCTCGTGAGATCGTCTGACGGCCTCATTGAATCAGCAAATTTCACTATAAGAGACCGGGAAAGCTGATGTGGAAAGGCCAGTATGCCCTGTGCAATGTAATACTTTGATCCCTTGAACTGTATGTGTTCAGCAATTGCAGCAATAGTATCTGGTCCCACTGCTGCATCGTCATCCAGATGGAAAAACCATATGTCCTTGCTGTTTTCTCCCCTGCCCGCGTGATATTCTACGGCGTACTGAAGAGCCCGGGATTTATTGATTGAACCTGTGATGGTTTTGTACTCTTTGGGTACTACCACGAGATTTACTTTTTCCTCAGGAAGAAATTGATCTCTTATTGCATTGAGTGCCTCAGCCCACTCCTCCGTGACTATGTCAATTCTCCAGTTTTCAAGATTCTTAGGGGCATTCAACAGTATTGAATTTACGACCCGGGTCAGTGCAGGAATCACGTTGTACGATCCAATTGTAGGAATCTCAAAAATTGTCAGATTGGGTATTTTTCCACTGTAATTGGAGATTTTTATGTTCCTTGATCTTAATGCGCCTATGAAACTCATTATAAGTATAGGCATGCCGAATGACCAGGAAATTGTTGCATAAATCGTGAATATGTCCCATGTATTGCTAACATCAACTATAACTGGGAAAAGAACGACAAAAAAGACAGCGGCAAGAAACCATAAGCCGATTCCCAGCTTTCGGTTTAATGGTGTCCCTTCATTTGATTTTGACATTAACGGTGCGGATCAGATCATCTCCAGATATAATATTAATGCTTGCCGGATTGATCATCACCGCACTGTCAGAAACTATAGAAAAGAAGAGGTACAAAAAAATTCAGCATCTGTTTACTGGTCATTTTTGCCGTGAATTTACCGAAGGTAAAGGCTGAACCTCCGGCTGTGAAAAATTCGCACTGAATTTTCAGGTCCGGAAGAAAAATATCACCGGATTTATATTATACGTAGGTCAGCCAGTCTCTGAATTCCGGAAGTTTGCCCGTGACTGCATCAGAAAATGTCTTCTGTATCTTCTTTGTAATTTCTCCGACATTTCCGCTACCAACCTTGATTCCATCCACGTTGACGATAGGAGTTACTTCTGCTGCGGTTCCACAGAAGAAAGCTTCGTCGCAGGTGAATAGCTCATCCCTGTGAATCTGTCTCTCCTGAACCTCTATTCCAAGGCTCTCTGCGAGTTCCAGAAGTGAAAATCTTGTTATTCCGAACAGTATATCAGCTTCAAGTCCTGGAGTTATCAGTTTGCCATCCTTCACGAGGAAGATGTTTTCTCCCGGTCCTTCCGCCAGATATCCATTCTTTGAGAGTAGAATCGCTTCGTCGAATCCTGCCGCTTCTGCCTCGTTGCTGGCAATTACTGAATTCAGGTAATTTCCGCTTGCTTTTGCGAGAATAGGCAATATGTCGGAGTTTATCCTCCTCCATGATGAAATTTTGCATCTTACGCCTTTCTGTGCCTTGTCTCCAAAGTACTGACCGAATGGCACAGCTGCAACGCACACCGCCGTTTCCTTGCCAGTTGTGGACAACCCTATTGCGTCACTTGAAAAGAATGCGAATGGCCTGATGTAACACGATTTCAGTCCATTGATTTTTACAACGTCCACGATCGCCCTGGATATTTCGTCTGCGGAATGTTTGAGATCCAGCCTGTATATCTTGGCGGAGTTCACGAATCTTTCAACGTGCTCCTTGAGTCTGAAAATGGCTGCTCCTTTTTCTGTCTCGTATGCCCTTATTCCCTCGAATACACCGCTTCCGTACTGCAATGAATGGGTCAGGAGCGGAACTTTGACTTTATCGTAATCCTTTATTTCGCCATTATACCAGATTTTTGAATCCATCGTATCGTCTTTAAATACAAGACCTATATAAATTAATGACTCGTGAATAACTGACAAAAAACATGTAATCGAACAAAAATTTAAACAGTAAAGCGATAGCCTTCTCATAATTATGTTGGTTGTATCGTCGTCGTCTTCGGAGACATTGGCATCGAAGCTTTCGGAATTGTTGCACTCCAAGCTGTCTGAGGTGGAAAGGAAAAGGTTTCCTGACGGGGAGATGTACGTAAGGGTTCTTGCGGACATGAAGGGAGAGAAAGTCGCAGTTATAGGAAGTACAAAGAACGATGCAGATTTAATAGAGCTGCTCCTTCTTCTTAATGCGTGCAGAGAAGCGGGAGCCGGTAAAATCATTGCGGTGGTACCATATTTCGGGTATGCAAGGCAGC
>JAJZKL010000213.1 GCA_021804185.1 Thermoplasmata archaeon
TTCCGGCTATCTCTTCAGGAACATTATTTGGATTCCGGAAAAAATAATAATTTCGCTAAGCCCAATAGATATTCCAATTATAAACATAGGTAGAAAAATATATACAAATTGAATAAAGTAACTTATTGCTATAAGCATTACTGCTAACACAGCTATTCGCCATAAAACTCTGTCTAATTTTGGGACACCTTCCTTGCTTTCCAAAAAAGACCCGAAGGAAATTCCTAATCTACGGACAATATAAATAAAAGAGAGGTACAGTGCCGAAAGCCGGAATCTTCGGATCACCAGGAATCCAAATTTTAGTATCCACTTTTCTGGTTGGTCCTATTGATAACGGACTGAAGTTCCTGAGACACCTTTATAAGGTTTTCCTTTTCCTGGTCATCCTCACACAGCGGATCGCTAAGATACCTGTTGGCTTCGCTGAGATGGGCCTGAGCCGAAGCGTAGTCATGCCTGTTGATATATATTGTGGTGAGCGATATCTCTGATTTGGCTGCATCTAGAATCCTCTCAGGATTAGGAAAATCCTGATCTTCCTTTATTTTCTCCTGCAGTCTCTTTATCTCGTCATCTGATGTTACGGGAGAACCAGGTTGACCTATGGCTGACCTTATTTCCCTATTATATTTTGATCTAACAAGAGAATTTACTGCCATGCTTATGACGAAGATTCCCAATATACCAATGAAGTAATCATTGGTTGGGAATGAAGGGATAAGAATGGAAGCAAGATATAGCCCTATATATCCGACTCCCAGTATTATGAGGGAAAGATACCGATATACAGGGGGGAGTGGCTTAACGTCAGCCAATGCTGGATTCTCCTTGTAGAATTTGATGTACCTCATCATGGCATCAGTCTGTCTCGTCCTGGGGCAGGCGGGATCCTCAAGGATTTTGCCGGCATCGTTGATCATTTCCTCAGCCTTAGCCTTGTTTCCAGATGTGTTGTATAACTGTGCCAGCTGAAGCTCCAGACGGGCTATTGCACCGCAATTGGAACCATCGCCTGAACTGAGTTTTAAGTTTTGCAGCCTGTATTCAAGCTGCTCTATTTTTCTTTCAGTTCTTGTCAAGATATTATCTTCCCCTTTACTGTGATATGCGATCCTCTGTATGGTATATGTTTAATGTAATTGATATAGGTTCCCCTCAATTCTTGATATATTATTAAGTCAGTGTCCTGTTTCTTGTTTCAGGTGCAAGTGTCAGCGTTACTACGAGACCAATGAATTCAAATGCGGCGAAAAAAATAAGCCCGAAAGAAAGGCTCAGGTACTGCAATAGGATAGGAAAGGCAAAGACCCCAAGAATAGCACCAATCCTTGAGGCAGCGGTTGATATCCCCATTGCTGTAGCCCTAACTTTTGTCGGAAATATCTCAACGGGATAAAGGTAAGTGATGTTAGTAGGGCCGATATTGTGGAAGAAATGCATCATAGCAAATGCAGCGAAAACCATCAGGAACGGAAGAGCTGAATGTAATGATAGTGCGGAGAAAACCATGAGGGACACACCGGCAAGAGCAAAACCGATTGCTTCCATCTTCTTTCTTCCAACAATATCGACTGCATATATGCATATCAGGGTTCCTGCTATGACCGGTATCTCCTCTAGCATTGTGGCCAAAACTGTAATCACATATCCAGAACCAGATCCTGCGAACAGGGAGGGTGTATAATTCCACACTCCATAGCTTGATACATCATATGCGAACCACGATACTGAGGTAAAAACGAGAAGTGGAAGATATTTACGAAGGGACTTGAATGACGTTTCACCCTCTTCCACAGTTGGTGGCTTCACTTCGTCTAATCCTGCTTCCCTTCCAAAATCTGCCACCACCTTTTTCGCATCATGTTCTCTGCCTGACTTCACCAGCCAGTAGGGACTCTCTGGCAGCGATCTTCTTCCAATGATGACCAAGACTGGCACTGCCGATGCAGTTATATACATAAGACGCCAGGCTATTTGCCCTCCCAGTATGACAAGCGGAATTGATATTGAATAGAATGCAAGCGAACCTATTGTCCATGAGAATATGTTGAACACAAGATATCTTCCCCTTGTCCTTCTGGGACTGAATTCTGCCTGAATTGACGAACTAATGGGGTAATCGGCGCCTATTCCTATTCCAGCAAACATCTGAAAAATAAAGAAAGAAATGAAATCACGTGAAAGACCTGACAGGATGAGGAATACTGCAGTAACCAGGAGATCGTAGGTGTAAAGTTTCTTTCTTCCATACGAGTCTGACAACCGCCCCAGCATGAGGCTTCCGACGAACATGCCAATGTATATTGAAGAGGCAGCAAGGGAGACCAGAATGACCTGGTTCAAGAAGCCTGTTCTTAAGTAGAGATACGCTGTGGAAAAGATGGAGAGGGCATAACCGTCCATGAATATCCCCATGGAGGAAAGCAGAGTGATGACCTCAAGCCGTCCCGTCCTGCCAACCTGATCAAATGAGATGGTCTCCACACCACATCATGCCAGCGGGGTTAATGTTGTTTTTTGATTTTCTTATGACAGAGAACATTTTTTGTAAAATTTAGCGGCAATACTGGGCGATTCAGACGAAGTATTTTGTCTTGAACCACAATATGGTAGGGTGGAGATATTTGCAATAATACTGGCCATTGCCATTCTTGTTGCCGCTCTGCACATGGTGGCACCTGATCACTGGGTCCCGCTTATCGTTGTTGCAGACAGGACTCATCTCCAAAGGAAAAGGGTATACGGTATGGCAGGATTCCTGGGCATTCTGCATGCCGGTACCTCGGCAACAGTTGCCCTTCTTGTACTTTATGTTGGTCTAATACTAATTCATGGATATGTATCCTATCTCAACGCAGCCTCCATTGCCTTACTGATTGTTGTGGGGCTTTATTTTGCCATAACTGGGTACCGGGAGAATGAAAGTGAAATAAAACCAGACAGAATATCTACGGCAACACTACTCAGTGTAAGTATTTTCCCTGATTTCGCACTTGTTCCAATCTTGCTTTCCGCTGTTTCCCTTACCTCACTGGAAATAGGAGTGATTATTCTTTCATTTGCACTGGCCAGCGCTGTTTCCCTTATAATAATGGTCTTCGGCGTTTCCCTGGGTTTCTCAAAGGCCATTGAAAAGATGCCACCAAAATATATTGATTACATAATATCCGTGATATTGTGGTTCACAGCCCTATTCGTTTTCCTGTTTGAATTTTCGTGAATAGGCTCCCAGCCATTGCTTCTTATGAAATGGAAATTATATCTTGGCTCCCACAACCAGAAACTGATTTTTCAAAGGATTTCAAGATCAAAGGGTTTCAGCAATCCCATCTGGAAAGCCCGTTCATAATACTTGCTGAGCGCTTTTCTTCCTGTTTCGCCGAAATCAACGGAGAGATCGTTCACGTACATCCTTATGAAGCGCCTTTCCAGATCAACATCAGCGTATCTGGCATATTTAAGAGAATATCTTACCGCCTCATCCTCGTGACTGAAAGAGTATTCAATGGATTTTCTGAAATCATCCATATATTTTCTGGCATCCCTTTCGGGAATGGAACGCTTGATCGCATTGAAACCCAGGGGGATAGGGAGATCCCCGGCATATTCTCTCCATTTCTGGTAAAGATCGAGAAGTTCAATGAGCCCCTTCTCTCGAAAAGTAAGCTGCTCATCATGTATGAGAACATGATGCGAAAAAGGTGGTGGCAGATTTTGGAAGGGAAGCAGGATTAGACGAAGTGAAGCCACCAACTGTGGAAGAGGGTGAAACGTC
>JAJZKL010000214.1 GCA_021804185.1 Thermoplasmata archaeon
AAAACCCAATCCGGATGCATGGACAGTTTGACATTATTTTCTTCAGCAACAGGGATCACCTCTTCGAGGAACCATTTAAGTGATTTCCACAGGGTATCTGATGACACTTTTCCCAGCCTGGGAGGTGGATCCTGTTTCACATCATCATAATTAAACGATGTTGTTAAGGCGTCCCCCCTTATTCTGACAGCTGTTCTTGTCCTCAGCCAGCCAACACCCGCCATCCAGTTGTAACACCAGATTCCGATGCCAAGTTTTCCCATGTTTTCTACCATCTTAATTACGTTCTCAAGTTCCTCCTCCTTGCCTTCAATACCGTATTTTATACTGTCCATAGGCGGGTTATCCTCAATGCATGCCAGGCTATAGCCGTAATCTGAAAGGAGGTCTCTGTATCTGGCCAGTGATGAATAGCTCCACGGTTCATCGGATGCCTCCTGCCTCCAGTCAAAAAATGCTCTGGGTAATGTACCCACTACTTCGTCTACTCCTACCTGCTTCAGCAGTTTCCATGAATCATCCGGTTTGGGTTTTGTTATGATTTCTGCTATCCTGAGGTTTCGCACTTATAACACCATAACTGTATTATGGATTCTTTATTTATGCATTATATCCCCCCATCAGAGTGAACAGGTGAATATAATAAACCAATTCTTTACACATCTAATGAATATAAAGGAATCTGAACAATTGGACTAATTTGTTTCAGAATCTGGGAAAATTAATTGAATCCCTTTACATAAAGGTAAACATGGAATCACTGGGAATTAGGGTCAATTCTGGAATATTCACGATTTCAGACGCAGACAGAAATGTTGTGAACTTCGACATGGAAGGTCGCCCGATGTTTATTACACTGGACTCAAAAACTTACAGAAGGGGACTTAACAACAGACTTATTCAGATGTCCTGGAATGGTGAGGAGAGAATCATCGGAAATGTTGGGAAAGAAGAATCAGAACTGATACTGTCTAGAGCACTTTCATACCCAGGGAAAGTTGGCAGTTCAGAACAGGCATCGAATGAAATCTCTCTTGACAGATTGTCAGGCAGAAACATTGAATGGTTGAAACAGGACTCAGGCAGAATAAGTTCGTTATACAAGATTTATCCAATTCTTCCTCCAGATGCGTCGCATTCCATATACTTCGAGGGTTCCTATGGGGCCAGGTGGAATCTTTCCACAGTGACATCCTCACATATATCCAGGGAATTTCAGTTTAAGACTCAGGAGGATCTTGAGAAACACGCCATTGACCTTAAGGAAAGAATCGGAGAGGGCATCAAGGCCAGAAAAGGGATATTCCTGGGGGATGCTAACATAATGAACATGGATCAGAAACTGCTGCTATGGCTGCTTGATCTTTTGAAGAGCAGTTTCTCTTTGCCTGTAATGGCCTCATTTGATATGTACACAACTCCAAAAAAGAAAAACATGATTCATTTCAGAGATATGAAGGATCATGGGCTGGAAAGGGTAACGGTATTCATAGAGTCGGGCAGTTATAAGGTTCTCCGTTTATTCAACGAACATACCAATGCCACTGAAACACTGAACCTTGTGAACAATCTCAAGGATTCGGGCCTGAATGTCACCATAGTGGCAATGATCGGCACCGGAGGCAAAGAGTATTCAAAAGACCATGAAGAGGGCACTTCCAATGTTATCTCCCAGATGCCGCTGGACTCACAGGATAAAGTCTATCTTGCGCCTATAGTTGAGGACGACGATCCATGGTATGTTCAGATGGAATCATCCCGCGGGATAACAAGAATGACATATGCTGAAAAGATATCACAGATGTCCAAC
The DNA here is from genome assembly GCA_021804185.1 of Thermoplasmata archaeon. Next base: position 1,811 of record JAJZKL010000214.1, read on the forward strand.
CTCTCATTGAAAATAAAGGAATCATTCAAGGGTATAAATGGGACTGCCTTTCCGGGCACACTTGCAAATTATGATTTAAGAGAACTGATCTACTGACATAGATAATCTACAGAGTATCAGGAAATTACCGAACCCCCTTTCTCTGAACCGTCTATAATGTTCCGTATTAGGGCAGTATCTCTTCCATCAACGACGTGAACCTTTATCCTTGATCTCTTTGCAATATTCAGGGCTGTAAGATCCATAAAAACGTTAGGGCCGGCACCAACTGATTCTGAAATTGCTATTCTTATCGCAGAATCGTAATCAAGATTTTCCAGTTTTTTAGCTGAACTGTCTTTTCTGGGGTCGGCAGTATAAACGCCATCAACGGATGTCGCGTTTATCATGACACTTGCCCCTATTCTCTCCGCCAGAAGCATTGCAACGGTATCTGTGGTATGCCCCGGTTCTGTTCCACCCATCACCGTGAATCGGTATATCCTTGAGAGCTCAGCAGCGTCATTTACTGTTGTAGGGATCTTGCTGTTTGAATCATTAAGGAACGAGGAAAGTGCAAGAGCATTCATTCTGGTGGCGTTTATCCCGATTTCATCAAGGATATTGTCATTGACTCCTGCATCTCTCAGTGCCCGAATATAATTCCTGGCAAGCATTCCTCCACCTACAACAATTCCGAATTTAAGTTTCTCAGGGGACTCTGATAGAACAGAGGAAAAATCCTGAATGTATTTTATGTTAAGGCTGTCAGTAGAAACGAGGGACCCACCTAAGGATATCACTATGGTTTTTTCCATCTTTATGAGGTAGGGATGATACGGTATTCAATTTTTCCGGAAATGTAAGCCGCAGATATAGTATTCCTTTTATACTTATTTTAATTCGGAAATGGATGTCTACCGATGATCTGCAGCTCAGGCGATACGAATTCAAAAGAGCCCTTCAGGAGCTTGAGCAGCTCAGAGGCAGAGGAACAGAGTTAATCTCCCTTTACATACCTCCGGATAAACAGATTCCAGATGTTGTGCAGTATCTGAGGGAGGAATTTTCAACTTCCTCTAACATAAAGTCAAAATCAACGAGAAAGAATGTTCTTGCAGCAATTGAATCCATTATGTCAAGGTTACGAGGTTACAGGTTCCCTCCGGAAACAGGTCTGGTTTTCTTTGTTGGCCATATCGCGACAAGGGGTGACCAGACAGAAATGTATGCCAAGATTATTGAGCCTCCAGAGCCAATACAGACATTCATGTATCAGTGTGATTCAACCTTCCATCTCGAGCAGCTTAAGCTTCAGATTGCCACTAAGGAATCATACGGGCTTATTGTGATTGACAGAAAAGAGGCCACGATTGGTTTCCTGAATGGAACTAACATTTCTGTTGTAGCAAATGAACAGTCTCTTGTACCAAGCAAACACCATCAAGGGGGCCAGTCCTCTCGAAGGTATGAAAGGCTCATTGAAATCGCTGCCCATGAATTCTTCAAAAAAGTGGGTGAGATTGCAAACAATGCATTCATTCCCGTTATAAAGGATCTGAAAGCGGTATTCATAGGCGGCCCCGGGGCCACGAAGGAATACTTTTTCGAAAAGGACTATCTCAGAAATGAAATAAAATTCAAGGTAAAGGATCTCCTTGATATAGGTTATACAGATGAAACTGGCCTCAGGGAACTTGTTGAAAAAGCTTCTGAGACCATGAAAGAGATGCAGGTCGCACGTGAGAGGGACCTGATAAACAGATTTCTCCTTGAGATAAAGAAGCCAGATGGAGGCCTTGGTATATACGGAGAGGTACCGATAAAATCTGCACTAGAGCTGAAGGCTGTAGATCTGCTTCTTCTTTCGGAATCTCTGGAGAGAGTAAAATACGCATACAAATGTTCTAACTGCGGGAGTACACAGGAGCTCTTAACGAAGCCAAATGAGGATGTGGTATGCAAATCCTGCGGAAACATAATG
>JAJZKL010000001.1 GCA_021804185.1 Thermoplasmata archaeon
GATGTCCAGAGAAATACCCGGATTACCCGGATTAAAACTCACATGTTAGGGGACGACATAAGGGAAATCATAGACGGACTGCTGAAGGACGACTATCATATTAATCCAAACGAAACGGGTTTTTCCATTGGCAATAAAGCATACAAGCTAGCAATCACCAAGCCCGCGGACGCTTCTAAACTTGAGGCACTCCAAACAAAAATGAAAGCTCTTGGGTTTGAGCAGGTCAACCAGGGGACATACGGCCCGCTATTCTTTACGAGGTCCGTGAAGAAGGAGGAAAAACAATGATCAGTTACGCTGATCTCAAAGCACTGGAAGGCTTCCCGGTGCGTATAGAATACGAAACTGCAAGGAAGGCCATCCGTTCCAGGTCGGGAACGCTGAGAAGCATCGGCATTTCAAATGTCTCCATCGAGTCGTTGAGCGTTTCGGGCTTTTGTTATGCCATTCCAAAACGCTCGGGCAAGACGATCACGGAGTTGAAAATATGAATTTCGGTAATACAGGGCCGGGGAATATTACCCCTAATCATTGCAGGAGCATGGGCAATTATCCCCTGAACCCTGACAAAGAGGGCTTAAATCGCAATATTGACGCTTCGAATAAAAATGAGTATATAGGGAAGGGAAGAAAATGAGCGAAGAAGAAGGAAAAAAAGGAATAGTGCAGAAATTCCCGGTATTTTTGAGGGCAGTACTGCACGAGATAATAAGGAGAGTGAGAGAACATGCAAAGAGGAACTGAGAAAAGGGAAGGTTATCCACAGGACAGGGATAGCCGGAGAGAGGAAAGGCCACAGAGAGACCCTTCGCAAAACAGGTACTCAGTGCTGGACTGTCTCTCGAAGAAGGACGTTGGCAAGTCAGTAACCATGACGCTGATCAATGGCCGGACGGAATCAGGCATACTGAAGGATATTGGCATGTTCGACATCAAGCTGGAATTGCCAAACAGGAAGGAACTGATCCTGTTCAAGCATGCCCTGGTGAGTGTGAGCATCCTGTGAGCTTTGAACTGAAGAACTTGGGGCCATACAGGATCGAAAGAACCGAGGACTACGATCAGTGTCCTTTCGATAAGTCATACTGTGAACTTATCCGGGTCAAGGGGTCAAGACCGGGGCCTTCTTTTAATGTGGTGTCCCACGTCTACAAGTACAGCGAAACGGAACTTGCTCTTTACATGAAGGACAAAAAGAATCTATGGAGAGATCTGGGGAAATTGCTCAATGAGGACATAGACATTTCGGATGAAGAAATCATCCTGAGGTTTCCGATATCCAAATTCAGGGATATGGCCGGGATTGTTCCGCTCATGAGGAAGAGGGGATCCGGAAAGTTATCGCCTGAGTTGATAGCCCGAAGGGATGCCCTGAATGCCAGAAGACATACTGATAAAATAGGGCAAACTGCTTCAAAACCCCCAACGAAAGATGGAGAGGGTAATAATCATAACCTATCAGCGAGACTGGAAGACTTTACCGGAGAAGAGATTAAAAATGATGACGTACAACGGTAAAGTTTCCTTGATCGATGGTTTTACAACGGGATTTTTGGAGATGAAACGGAAAGATAGGGTAAATACACGTGCCGATGTCCCATGCCCTGGAATCATGCCTGAAAGAAGGCATCCACTCATACCCACGGACAAAAGAGACCCCACAGATGAGCCCTGCTTACCGGGAGACCCAGGGGATGAACCGGAAGACCGAATAATGAGCTAATCACAGTCGATTTATGCCGGATAATCCCTGATGATGATTATTGGTCGACCCGGATTACCCGGATTACTTTCCCCATGTTTGGGGCCTTCTATCTTCTTAATTTGCATTTCGGGAAGCTTTAGGAGGTCTCCCGCGCTTGTTTCTTGCTGGCTTGTATGGTCTCAAAACGATGCGTATTTCACCCATTCCGTGGGCCCTTGCATATTCTCTAACAATCCTTGACCATTTAAGATCGGAAACATAAGCTGTCCTGTTTTCAAGCTGTAATGTTGCGTAATCGGAAAGCTTGAAATGTGGTACATTTTCTTCAGGTTCAAACCATGAAACATAATGCTTGCCGGTTTTGCTGGTCCACTCTTTTTCAGTTTCCATAGATGGATAAACCAATCCTGAATAAATACTATGTGATTACCATATCTCTATTGTCTGTGTATTCAACGGTTTACTGCATTAAGGCAACCGGTTTGACGGTTTCATAGCAACAATTATTCTTACATCGTAAGAATAAAAGTCATTACGATTTTTCAAGACGGGCAGACGGGACAAAATCGAGATCGACACAAACTTATGTTCTGCCATAGAACAATAGCAAGGAATTGTGAAAAATTAAGGATTTTAGCCGAAAGCTATCGAAAGGCCTTATCCCTGGATAATCAGCATCTTGAAAATATGTCACGAAGGGAGCTTCATAACAATCTTTCCCGATGGCAATGTTGTAAACACTTCGTAGCCCTGATCCATGTATTTCTCTATCTCCTTTTCAGATACTATTCTTTGCCTAGTGCCATTTCCTGTTATGTTTCCAAGGATGCCATTAGTAACGAGCTTTTGAAATTCCTCATTGCTCATGTTCGCCAGATCAAGCTGATCTATCTTGTCCTGTGAATATCCCATAACCGAAGAGAGAAATTCTACCCTGAAGCCCTTCTTGACCTCGTCCTGTGTTATCTCTTTAGCTTCAGTTACCAGATATGTTTCGCATCTGTGATATGTCTCCCTCATTGCGTTTATTGTGTCTTCAGGCAGAACCTTGTTTGTGGAATACCTCGCCGAAATGTCCCCGGTGTGTCCCATCCAGAACTCACGCCAATTATGCGATACTATGCCTTTAGCTTCAGCAACATCCATTGAACTGGCCCAGTAAACCCTAAGAGCATAGGGCCTGAAAGACAAGCCTGATTTTTTCATTGATCCTCTCACGTCCTTGAGAATAAACGTTGTAGCAAGGATGCCGGATCTCCTCAGGTTCGATCCCCTTGTGTCTGTTGTTATGATCGGCGATTCAGGGCTTACGTTCTCTCCCTCTCTTATTCTTGCGTCTATGTAGTCTTTGACGTATTTTCCTGTTTGCTGAGGTATGAAAGTGAAATATCCATGCCCCTTCTTTGAAAGCTGAACCTTCGACTGCCTGACTTTCAGCATAGCCGGAAAGGTAGTGTAATCTATGCCTTCAGTTCCAATCTTCAAGCCCTCAATGTCCTTAATCCTCAAAGCGTCCGATCCGTCATAGTTGCCAAGCGTTTCAGGTCTTAATCCACTGAAGGCTAACAGTGAGATAATTGCCCGTCCCCTGACTGTTGCATTCCTGAGCATTGAATCGATTTCGCCTTTCAGGGGTGGCCTTTCATCTATCAGTGTCGGGGATATGTTAGCTCCCTGTACCTTAACGCCTTTCAAGTTTGCATCCTGGCCATTGAACATGACCCAGGAAGCGATAACTTTCTTGAACCTGATAACATATGATCCGGCCCTGCCTTCTTTGCCCTGTTTGTAAACAAAATCCATGAAGTCATTCTTCAGCTTTCCTGTATTGGCGTCCGCTACAATCTGCTCAGGACTTATCTTATTGGTCTTACAGTATAATCCCAGTGTCCTCAGATAAACGTCCCCGGTTATAAGCGATCCCTGCTGAAGGTTCCTGTACCATCGCATAACCTGCTCATTCTCTCTAAGGTCTCCGTGCTTTTCCTTGAAAGTCATAATAACACCATGCACAGATTGTATATAATGATACTGTCAGGGCTCAAAATTGATGCTAATACCTCCGAGCCCGCTCTCAATAAAGTATAGGTTGTATTTCTGTACCCCCTGAATGCTGACTGTGCTTTATATACTCTGTGATCGCTTTCTGGAATATATTAATGTGCGAATAAAAGTAATCACTCCTTCAGATCATCCATGTCCATAAGTGCCGAAAGACTGAGACCCATCTCCCTTGGGTTTTTTCGTGTCACAGTGACCCATCCCATCGCTTCCTACGCTCTTTGAGCCAGCATAGTTACGCAGGGCCGATTCGCATTTGCGGGTCTGCCCTTCATCTCTTCATAAGCATGCCTCCATCAAATAGTCCCGTATCGGAGAAAGCAGGGACGAGATAGAACTTCACCGGCGAAAGGGCCGATCTAAAACTTTCGAAATAGTATGCAACACAACTATTCAGTCATGACACTGGAGTCATCTAATCTTGCTGCAGCAAATTTTATAACATGACAATAAGATCTTTTCATGCCAGGCAATATTTATTAACCGGTTACCGTTAAAACGTCAATGAATGATTACGCCTGCACAAAGGGCAAACACATCACGCCTGTGTGGTTGACCGTAGCCATTATTCTTGTCATTTTTCTTATTTCTACGACGTCGGTTTCAGTAACTCACCAGAAATCGTACACTTCTCAACCAGTGAACGGAGCCGAACGACCTCATATCAACATAGTGACCGACGTATCCCATTCGCAATCGAGTTCCATGTCTCCCGTAAATACTAGCCGAAAAATGTCCGCTGATAATCAGAAAACCAGTGGTTTTTCACTTCCTCCTGCTAGATCCCTTAATCCCCAGTACGTGAATGAATCTGTTGATCCAACGGCGTACTATTCCTACGAACCGGCACCGATGGGAATAGCAGATTACGGATTGAGCACAAGTTCAGGAGGCGGATACACCCCCTACTCGTATTTCACTTCCATGTTCCTGGGGAAGGCAGATATCTCATCCCTATCAACAATGACCTCTTCCGGGGACACCGAGATGACCTTCCAACTGAACGTGAACCTGGTTTTCTATGATTCTGGAATTGAATACGTGTACTGGATACAGGACGTCGCTTTTGTACAGACAGCTTCCCCGCAAGCCATAGAATTCATTGACAATGTGTGGAACATGTCCTCTCCATCCGCCAGCATGCTTTCCTCCTCCATATCAGGAAATGGGACGGTCGCACAGTCAGGCAGCACGGGTTACTATTACTCCGTTGCCAGCAGCTATAATCTTCCGGGCAATGACATATACATAAACATGCCAACAACGGCTGATTTCAAGGTAATTTCCGGTATTAATGCAATGAACAGGCCGACTGTTGCATTTGAGTACAATGATGGATATGGCTGGGTTACATATGACAATGCTGTCTTCAGCTTTGTATCCGACCTGACCTCAGATGGCGGATTCCTAGTTGACGGATCCAGCTATAACCCATACGGCACTTTCTACGATGCTGAATTCATTCTTGGCGGGCCCGGTGGGGGCAGCGATACAATGGATCTCGGCTCTAACGTCAATATTCAGCTCGAATACTGGAATGGAAATAATTTCCAGATGATCACAAATGCCTTCAATTTCGGAAGTGACACCGCCGAGGGAATAGATAACGTGTATCCGAACGCAGACTACTATTCCAGCACGGGAACCTTATTTTCCAACATAGGGGCTGGATACGGAAGCCTCGGTCAACTTTACAGCTACCAGAACGTAGGCATCCTGGATCTTACCACTCAACTGAATTCAGGGACGCTCTGGGTTGGCAGCGATCCGCACCAGTTTGCTGACAACTCGGTTATCCTGACCCTTGCTCCGGGTAGTTATGATCTCTATTTGTACAGTGCACAGGGTTCGGGCATTCTGCTATGGAGCACACAGGCAACTATAACCGCTGGGCAGACTCTTGCGATCAGTGCCCCTGTGATATACACAGTCACGTTCCGTGAATCAGGCCTGCCATCGGGTACGGAGTGGTCTGTAGACATGGGTTCTGACACTCTGTCAACGCAAGGCTCTACAGTACAGTATTACGCAACGGATGGTTCATATCTGTTTACCGTGTCAGGCGTTCCAGGGTATGTGTCCAGCACGTATTCCGGGACCGTTACCGTAAATGGTGGAGACCAAACCCTTGAGGTGACTTGGACACAGGCTGTATACACAGTAACTTTTGCTGAATCCCGCCTTCCTCCCGGAACGGCGTGGTACGTGAACGTTACCGGCAACCAGCAATCCGGTCCCCTGACTGGGCAGTCATATTCAATAATGCTGGCAAATGGTAGTTACGCCTATTCAGCGTCGACCTCCGACAAGAATTATGACCCGTCATACGAAGGGGCATTCATTGTTAAGGGCAGTTCTCTAAATGAGGCCGTTACGTATCTTGAGGTAACATGTCCCGTTACATTCACGGAATCATCGCTTCCCCCGGGTGCAGGATGGTATGTCAATATAACCGGCCAGAACTCATCGAGCCTGATCACCATGCAGTCGTACACTGCTCAGCTGATGAATGGAACCTATTCCTTCACCGTAGCAACCTCAGACAGGATTTACACGCCTTCCCAGTATTCAGGGACTGTGGCAGTCAATGGAGCGGCAGTTTCCGTTCAGATAACCTTCAGCAAGGTAATTTACAGCATAACGTTTTCGGAGACTGGATTGCCCTCCAGCGCACCGTGGTGGGTGAACCTTTCCGGCCAGCAGTCTTCCGGGCCAATATACGCTTCGCTCTATTCCACTGGGGTGGTAAATGGGACATACGCATACAGCATATCAACATCGGACAAAGAATACGCACCAGCGAATTACGAGGCATCATTGACGGTAAATGGGCCGCCAGAATCACAGCAGAATATCGTATTCGAGATTCAGACATTCTCGGTTGTATTTGTTGAAACGGGCCTAGGTGAAGGGACATGGTACGTTAACATGTCGGGGATTTTCGAGTCGGCACTCGCCGGGTCTGCAATGACGTATGTACTGCCGAACGGTACGTACTCATATACAGTTTCTACATCCAACAGGGTATTTCACCCATCTTTCCACGCAGGATCATTTAGCGTGAGAGGAGCAGCCTCCCTGTTGATCACATTTGAAAAGACCCTGTATTCTGTGGAGTTCTCGGAGACCGGCCTTCCATCAAATGGGGTCTGGTACGTCAACGTTACCGGTTTCCTATCCTCAGCCCCTATTTCCGGCACTTTCCATGCGGAATACCTGACCAATGGATCATACTCGTACGGAATTTCAACAGCCAACAAGGTTTACGGTGCAATATACAATGGCACATTTACGGTACAGGGGACTTCCGTTATGGTTAACGTGACATTCTCCAGGGTTGTTTACAACGTGACTTTTGTTGAATCTGGCTTGCCTGTTGGCATTGAATGGTACGTAAACATAAGCGGCATTGGGCCTTCCGGACCGATAATTACTGCGACATACAGTGCCAAGCTTTCCAATCAAAGCTATGAATATTATATTCAGACTTCCGATAAAACATTCCGACCTCTATACAAGAATTCATTGTCTGTAAATGGCACCCCGGTAAATGAGCAGATAAGTTTTTTAGAGATTACACATTCAGTGGCATTCTCCCAATCTGGGCTGCCGGCCGGTGCAAAATGGTTCGTAAATCTATCCAATGGTCAGTCATTCTCATCCACAACAGGTACGTTATCAATCTCGGAACCCAATGGGACATATTCATATACAATTGCAACCTCAGACAAGATCTATTCTCTGTCAACGCCTTTATTTCCTTTCACTGTCAATGGAGCTGCGGTATCTAAAGGCATAACATTCAGTGAGGTTCAGTATACTGCAATATTCGCCGAATCTGGACTACCATCAGGAACAGAATGGTATATTAACGGTACTGGGTTATTAGGTCACGAGGCATCACCAACAAACACCACATTCAGTCTTGCAAACGGAACCTATACGTTCACGGTAACCAATCTCAGCAGCTATTACGCAACTAGGTCTCATTTCACAGTTACTGTTAATGGAAATAATGTGACGGAAACAGTCGATTACCTTCACTGGCTTTACATAACAGGAACGATATCTCCAAACAGTGTTTCACTCACAATTAACGGACAAGCAGTAGCTATTTCTCCGTCAGGATCATTTAACGTTTCAGTAGCAAACGGATCCTATGATCTCGTGGCTTCTGAATCTGGATACCACTCATATTACAACAACTTCACGCTGAATCATGGAAGCACAAAGAATCTGACCATAAGCCTAAAAGCTGTGTCGAAACCATCAAGAATATCAAGCACAGAGATATATGCAATCATAGGGGCAATTATGGCGATTGTCGTAATTGCAGGTGTCGTAATGGCAATAAGGAGAAGGTAAAAACAACGGAAATCAATGTTTCTATCAGAAAGAAATCGAAGAGCCTGGAACACAAAAAGGGCAGACCCGCAAATGCGAATCGACCCTTCATTCTCCCCAGACAATAAAAATTTTAAATTACCCGATGTTGTCTCACTCATAAGCACTATTGTGGAACGAATGCCTCATGGAATTTTCTAAGCCTATGATCCTGTAAGGGTCTTCAACGCCCTTCTCCCAGTTATAGTCCAAGCCCTTGTTGAAAGATGTGAGTGCGTGCATCGCCGTCTTCCTGCTCGGGCACTTCCGAGCCCGTACCGCACGATACGTAGTTGTATTTAGAAATGGCGTGGGAAATGCTATGAAGACCAGCAACTAGGGCCGGATAATGGCCCCTTTGTACCACAAAAGCAATATTAAGCACTAATTTTTAGGATTTATGGTAGTTACAGGATTGGCGATTGCAAAAGCAGCATTGACGGCTATTGGGATAGGAAGTGCTGGAGTTGCGGCAGTAGCAGTAGGATACCCGCACGGGCTGGAAGTAGCATTGCAGAATGTACCAGGAATGACTCATGCACATAGTGTGCTGGGGGGTCTCTGGCATTCATTTCCAGGAAGAGGCGGCCCTGGGCATTAAATTGGCTATCGTGGGAAAGGAATGAAAATACAGGAAATGTAAGGGTGCCAGTAGAAGATTCACTGTTGGTAAGCCGATGCAATAATCCCGCTTGACGCAGTATCAATGAAGGCTATCCTCGTTACGAACTGATGTGCATTGTTTTCCTTTATGGATATGAAATCCAGAGGGGAGAACGTCGTACTACCACTACCCTTTGTAAGGTTGGCCACTATGTGTTTCGTCAAATTCGTACCATGGGGGCCTATGCTCAATAATGAAACTGTTGTTATGTTGCCGGTGTTAAGCGTGACCATCAACCTGACGTACGAAAGCGATATATTTCCCGAGACGGATTCTATGTACACGATATAACTACCAGTCCCTGTTCCATTTGTTGCTAACTTGGTCATGTTGACCACGGCAATGTTGGCTTGAGGCGTCAGGGCCGGGGCGTTGGAAAAGTATCCTCCGACGATTGAATACAGCGTTGACGCGAGGGTCACGGTTATGGCGATAAGCAAAATTGTCGCTATGATCGGTGATACTGCATTATCATTCCTTAATACTACTTCCTTCATGTAGGTCAATATGTAAACACCTGTGTAGCTCTATATGTTTTAGGCGGTCAGCATGATTTTCCTTCGCGTGTTCATGATGCTGGTATTGCTGGTTGAAATTTCATTCCTGGCATGCACTTTATGATCTTATCAAGAAAAATTATCGGGATGGCGAAATTAAGTTATTTAACAATGAGCTAATGGTGAAGTATGCTTCTTTCATTCAGATATGAAAAAGGGAACGGATTCTTAACAGACGTGGATGGAAAAGACTCGGTCAGGATCAAGAATTCGCTATCGGACAATGCACAGAATTTCAGCCCAACAGAACTCCTGGTTCTCTCTATAGGATCCTGCACAAGCGATGATGTCCTCTCTATCCTGCAGAAGATGAAGCAGCCATACAAATCTTACAGGTGCATTCTTGAAGCTGAGAGAGAGGAGGAGATTCCGAAGACACTCAAGAGGGTGAATATAACTTATGATCTTAGCGGAGATCTTGATCCTGAACAGGTAAGGAAAGCTGTGAACCTTTCACTTTCCAAATACTGTTCAGTCTCAATACTGGTCAAGCGAGGCGGCACAAAGGTAACACATTCCATAATAATCAACGAAAAGAAGATAGACGATCGCATATCCCTCTGATCTGAGGTTGAGAGTGATTGCCCTCAGGGAGTTTTCAACCCGTTTCCGGTAATGACCAGCAGGCTCTTGCCATCAAAATGTGAAAGGGAGAATGCCGCCAGGACAGTTGCGGAACTGTACTCCGCGTAAATCCCCATCAGGGCAAGATTCTTTCTTGCGCTAATTATTGATTGCTCGCTCACTGTGACGCATTTGCCGTTTTCCCTTACTATGCCAGACATAAGGTCAAGAAGCGGTGGGGTCCTGGATACGAGTGCGTCCGCAACTGATCCAAGGGAATTATCCGGATCATACGGTGTGTTGTTTACGCTGGAACATAACGGGGATACAGCTTCGGTCTGAACAGCTATAACGGATGGCACCTTCTCAATTTCACCGCTTTCCACCAGGTGATGAAACCCGCTGTACATGCCTATAAGCAGGGTTCCAGCGGATACCGGGATGAAGATATTATCTGGAACCTTGCCGTTCCCCTGCCTAAAAATCTCGTAAGCTAGCTCCCTTATGCCATCCCTGAATTCCGGGTTTATGACATGGCTGGCATAGACACCACGATTCAGCCGAGCCGCTTCAGCAACCTTTTCTCTGCCACCCTTAACCGGTACTATCCTGGCACCGTAGGACTCTATCTGTGAGATCTTTCCATGAATCGTGTTTTCTGGCACAAAGATGTTTACATTGAATCCTGCCCTTTTCCCGTACGCTGCGATGGAGGCACCCGCGTTTCCAGAAGAATCCTCGTTTATTTCCGTTTCTCCCGGTTTCACGTACCTTTCTGCGAGAGCTGAAATAAGCGTTTTTGACCCCCTGTCTTTGTAGGAAAAGGTAGGCGAATAGTACTCAAGTTTCATGGATACGGTATCAAAATCCAGAATAGGTGTTACAACTTCTCCCAGCGAAATCATCTGTCTGATATATGGGTAGTTTTCCCCTGGATTGCCTCTGTATTTAAAGTTCGGTTCCATATTGAATATGCCGTTGCACTTCAGGCATCTTAGCTCACTCCCCTTTCTGGGTTCACCGCAGCTGATGCAGCAAGTTCTCATTCCGGATCACTGGTTGTCTCTTCGTATGATCAACTCAATTTCGCCATGCTCTTCCTTCATCTCGACCAGTTTCAGGCGGGAATTTTTTGAGAGACTTTCAAACAGGTCCCGCTTGTATGGGAACTTTTCGCTGAGCAGCAATACTTTTGCATCCTGTCCTGGGGAGAGATCGAAATAAAGCCCCTTCAGCACGCTCTTAAGGTAATTGAATGGATCCCCGCCGCATGAAATATTTCTCTGGTCTTCTACAAGCATGCTTGATAATACTTCCTTGTCTAATATTCTTTTATCCCGGACAATCAGGGTACATAGCAGGTGTTTTCCCTCCGAATATTTCCCTGCTTGCAGAAATTAAGGTGATTCCGCAAGGTCAGTTTCAGTTACGGGCAGCTTCTGCATTCCAAATTCCAGGGTATTCCCTTGCCCCTAACTTATGGGCATATGCATGAAATACTGCTTCAAGCAACCACCACCCCATAATCTTCAGCATAATCGCGCTTGCAATTCTGGATGGCCATCGAGAACACTATCACGCAGATCTGTCAGTTGCGCATTTGCATCGGAGATGTTTTATATCCTATGCACATACAAAATCATGGCCACTTTTCTTTACAAGTGCAGGGACATTGGTTATGATTGCGGTTTTGAGTTCTCGGCCCACGCAAGGGAAGACCTCATGCCAAGGATAAGGATTCATTCACGATACGCACATAACATCTACGAGATGAGCGAAGAAACAAAGAAGAAGATTGAAGCGTCCATAAAGCAGACAGACTGAGCTTTACACATTATTTTGCACTAGAAGTGATAAAAGGAAATGTTTAACAAGATACCGACTGTTTTGAGAACCCAGGAAATAATCGACAAAGCCTTTTCCAAGGCTGCAAAGATAGAGGAACCCTATCACCCGGATATTTCCGATAAGATAAGGAAAGAACTGATTGATAAAATATCTACAATCGAAAGCACTGCCTGTTCGCATCTTGACAGGCTGGTGAAGAAATTTCCGTCAAGCGAGAAACTTCACCCGTTTTATTACGGATTGCTTGACCTTATGTTTGATGTGGACAAGTACAAGCTCTCACTGGGCAAGATCCAGTGGACTTCTGAGAGGATAGTTACACTCAGCACAGATTACATAAGGAGATTGAAATCAGAGAAGGACAAGAAGATCATGAATAGCTGGATGAAGCAGTATTATGGACGCTTTTCATCCCTGATCAAGAACATTTCGGCAGATCTTGAATTCCTGTCAAGCTGCCGGGATTACATGAGGAAGATTCCGGAAATCGAAACTAACATGGAGACGTTTATAATTGCAGGAATGCCAAATGTCGGAAAGAGTTCCTTGCTAGGCATGCTAACCACCTCACAGCCAAAGGTGGCCCCTTATCCCTTTACGACCCAGTCTATTCACATTGGGTATACTGACATCGGTTATTACAGGATTCAAATAATCGATACCCCGGGTATCCTGGACAGGAAAATGTCGGACAGGAACGAAATGGAGAAAAAGGCAATACTTGCGCTGCAGAAGATTGAAGGAAGCATAATATTTCTCATCGATTATTCAGGCAGTTCCGGATATTCAGTGGAGCAGCAGGAAAATCTCTATGAGGAAATCAAGAAATTTTTCAGGAAAAAGATTATCCGTGTCCAGAGCAAAACTGACCTTTCCCCAGAGCGCATTGAAAGAATATGCATGTCCATAAATGATAAGTCAGGGTTGCACGATCTGGTTTCTGAGATGGAAAATATACTGAGGGGTTCACTTGTCCCTGCTGGATGATGAGATCAGGAAACAGGTAATCCGGAACGCATACCAGCATGGTGGCAGGGCTGATCCCGGTCCCGTCATCGGAAAGATAATGGGCCTGTTCCCGGAGGCGCGTTCGGATCCCAAGGGGCTTGCCCGGAAGGTTGCCGAGGTTGCCAGCGAGGTCAATTCAATGTCTCAGCATTCGCTGGAAGAGGTTGTAAGAAATGAATTCCCGGAATTTATGGTAAGGGAGAAGAGGGTTCAGGAACACAGGCTTCCGGACCTGGAGGATGTGTCGGGAAACGTTGTTATGAGGATGGCCCCTTCACCTTCGGGACCACTTCATCTCGGGCATTCGAGGATGGCAATTCTCAACGATGAGTACGTGAAAAGATACGGCGGCAGGCTGATTCTGAGGATCGAAGATACAAATCCGGATAACATAGATCCATTCGCCTATACTCAGATTCCAAGGGATCTCGAATGGTTAGGAGTCGATGTTTCCGAAGTCGTGATACAATCTGACAGATTTGATCTGTATTATAACGAAGCCAGGAAACTGATAAAAAACGGAAAAGCTTACGTATGCCACTGCAAGCAGCAGGACTTCCGGGACCTGAAACTCAAGGGTATCGAATGCCCGCACAGGTCCAACACCATTGAAACTAACTCTTCAGAATTTGAAGAGATGATCCTTGGCAGTTTAAGGCCCGGATCCGCAACTCTGGTAGTAAAGACGGATCTCAATCATCCGAATCCGTCCATAAGGGACTGGATAGCATTCAGGGTGGTTGACGCTAATCACCCGCGAACCGGGAAAAAATACCACGCATACCCGATGATGAATTTCTCAGTCGCTGTTGATGACCATTATCTCGGACTGACTCACGTAATAAGGGGAAAGGATCATCTGAACAATACTGAGAAGCAGAAATATGTATTTCAGTATAACAAATGGAAGATTCCTGTTTATTACCACTATGGGCTGATCACTATACCAGAAACAATACTTAAAACATCGATAATAAAGAAAGGAATTGCAGAGGGAAAGTATAGTGGCTGGGACGATATTCGCCTCGGAACTTTGCTTGCACTGAAGAGGAGAGGATATTCGCCTGCGGTGATAAGGCGATACTGGATTGAATCCGGACTCAGGGAGATCGATGCAGATTTCTCGTGGGAGATTTTCAACGCCATGAACAAGGAAATTATTGATTCCGGGGCAATGAGGTTCTGGTTTGTTCGCGATCCCGTAAAAGTGACGGTGAAGTCTCCGCTACCGCTTCAGAGCAGGGCTCCTTACCATCCGGGGCGCACCGAACTTGGGCACAGGAAATACGATCTTGGAACTGAATTCAGCATATTTGTGCAGAAGGAAGACTGGGATAAATTCAGCGATGGTGATGTGCTTAGGCTTAAGGATCTGTGCGTTGTGGTGAAGAGCGTGAACGTTGGAAATTTCGATGATCGTGAAGTAACAAAGGATCATCCGCTTAAAATTATTCACTGGTGCCCGCAGGATTCCGAACGGTTCAGCGTCTACAAGCCCGATGGAACAGTGGACAATGGCCTGCTGGAGCCGCTGGCGCTGGATTATAACGGAATAGCACAGTTTGAAAGATATGGTTATGTAAACAAGACGGCAGACGTAGCGTTTTTCCTCTACCGTTGATCAGTCTTTGTCTTCCGGTTCCTTCACGAAGGAGGGGAATCTCTTAAGGAGTATGATTTCGCCGATCGCTTTTATCCACCTGTATGGTATGGAGATTGCTGCACCATTCTCTATAAGGGACGGGTTCGGATTTTCTATGTATAATCCATGGACAGTTTGCCTGTCGAGATCCACTATGACATCGTCCACAGTGCCCACAAACTTGCCCTTATCCGAATAGACCTTCATGCCGGTGAACTCACTTACTTCTGTAAGCATTATTGCTTAGATGATTAAGGCGGTTAAATATATTTGTCTGTGTATACTATTTTTTCATGGCACATATGTCGAGGAAAGAGCGGAAAATATCCTCTCCATGTTCAGTATTGTTGACTTCTGGATGAAACTGGACACCGAAAATCGGTTTAGTCCTGTGGTAAAATGCCTGCACCTTGCAGCCTTCTGAGGATGCGCAGACAACATAGTCGCCACTCATGCGCTTTATCTCATCGTTATGGTTCTCCCATGCGACGATGCTGTCCGGAAGCTTAGAAAAAATTCCTCCTTTATTAAAGAAAGTCACTGCCGTTTTCCCGTACTCTGGATGAGTGCCCGGCCCGACCTCCCCGCCTGAATTCAGGGCTATAAATTGTGCACCTACACATATTCCCAACACCGGGAATTCGTGATCTGCAAGATATTCCTTAACATAACCCAGCTTATCAAGTTCAGAAACTATGCTCGGAGCCCCCCCTGAAAGGACAATGCCATCAGCATCAGAAATCCTGTATGAGGGGGTATCGTTTGGAATGATAGTGGATTCGGCACCCAGATTCTTCACCACTCTCCATTCACGATGAGTCCACTGGCCACCGTTGTCTACGATGTAGATTCTCATCTCTTGGTTTATTCCAGACCAACTATCCCCAGGGACTTGCTTATCTCCTTGTACCTGTTCCGGATTGTGACTTCAGTGACGCCGGATACCCTGGCAATCTCTTTCTGCGTCCTTGGTTTTCCGAGCATTACCGATGCTATGTATATCGATGCAGCAGCAACCCCTGTGGGTCCCTTTCCAGAAGAAATTCCAAGTTCTATCGATTTCCTAACTATCTCTTCACTTTTTACAATTGCCTGCTTGTCCAGTTCCAGCTTGCTACAGAACTGCGCTACATATGAATACGGGGTTGTTGGCTTGAGGTTGAGGCTCAATTCCTTGGCAAGATGCCTGTAGGCTTTCCCGATCTTTTTCTTGTTGACTTCGGAAGCTTTTGAAATTTCATCAAGAGTCCGCGGAAGATTTACCATTCTGCAGGCTGCGTAGATAGAAGCGCATACGATGCTTTCAATACTTCTCCCTCTGATAAGGTTCTTCTCAACGGCCTTCCTGTAGATGAGTGCTGCCGTCTCCTTTATATCCTTGGGAATACCAAGCTTCGCACCGTTATCGTTAAGCATCTGCAGAGCCAGAGAGAGATTTCTCTCGGCAGCATTACTTACCCTGATCCTCTGATGCCATTTTCTGACTCTATAAATCTGGGCTCTATTTTTGTGCGGAATTCTTTTTCCATAATAGTCCTTGTTTGACCACGAAATCTCGGTTGCCAGACCCTTATCATGACTCAGGAACGTCATGGGTGATCCGGTTCTTGCCCTTCTGTCATCCTGTTCTGAGTCGAAGGCACGCCATTCAGGTCCCTGATCAATGAGGGAATCTTCGATCACCATGCCGCAATCGCTACATACCAGTTCTCCCCTCTCATAGTCCCTCACGAGGTGCTCAGATTTGCATTCAGGGCACCGTTTCATAACTTCTTCACTATTTTTTGTAGCCATACAAACACCAATATAATTCGATACTCGAACTACATTAGTGGCAATAT
>JAJZKL010000215.1 GCA_021804185.1 Thermoplasmata archaeon
GGACAACAGCATTGTGCCCCACAGATACACCCTCACCGATCACTGTGGCGTGGTTGACCTCAGTATGAAAAGTTGCGTTATCCTGTATGTTAGAGCCATTTCCCACTACTATTCTATTAAGGTCTCCCCTGAGAACGGCATTATCAAAAATAGCCACATCATCGCCTATCTCAACATCACCGATGAGGACTGCAGTATCTGCAATGTAGCAGTTTTTTCCAATAATTATGGGCATGAAAACAGTAAGTTTTACTTTCCCTTAAGGTTTGTAGTGACGAGTACAGGTTCCGTCTGCCAATTTTTAGGGAAACCTATATAATAGGTGCTCAAAACGATTTGCGAAATTTAGTGTGTTTATTTTGTATTGGCAAAGTTTATATCAAGGCATTAATTTGTCAGACGAATGTATGATGCCAATCTTCCCAGCGTGGATCACTGGTTTCTTTGCATGAGAGGTGAAAATACTGTCTGTACCATTTAGGATTACTGTCAGGCTGACAAAGGAAACCATGGGCCAACTTGAGGAGTTGGTTGAAAACTTCCAGTACGAGACAGTGTCGGATGTTGTAAGAAGGGCTATTGACGAATTCATAGAGCGAAACTACAGGAAAGGGCCCACATCAAAGATAGATCTGGTATTGCCCAAGAAGATGATCGCTGAACTAGAGACAGAGATTGACCAGGGCACTGCCATCTCACTTGACGACCTTATCCGGGTTATTCTCAGGGATTATACCTTGAGCAAGATCAACAAGGAGATCAAGGAAATCTCAAAGGAAGAGAATGTAAAGTAGCTAATTGAGCTTTTTTGCCAGAGCCAGTCTGTTAATATGTCAGATAAATATTCTTTATTGCCTGGATTTTAATAACAAGCTTTTAGAAGAGGATTATTCATGACCCAAATTTTTAAACTTCCACTTATACCCTAAATAATGGTCGTCATCAAGGAGACCGTGCCTGCTTTAAGGGAAATTTACGGAAAAAGCTTCATAAGCGATGTTGAAAAGATGTCTGATGTTATAGGATTCAGCATCGAGAAAGAAAATGATGAATTCCGAGTTGAATTCAATCCTGACAGGCCAGACCTATTCTCTTTCAGCCTTTTGAAACGAAGCATTGATATTTATCAAGGTAAGAAGGAATGGCAACCAATAAGGGTTGGGGAAGGGACATCAGACTTTAACATTGAAAATGATGTAAGGTCCCTTAGGCCTTATGCTATCGGATTTCACTGCAAAGGGCCAAGAATAGGAGACCATTACAGGGAACTCATAGACTACCAGGAAAAGCTTCATCTCTCTATTGGAAAGGATCGATCAAAAGTATCCATCGGCATACACGATGAAAGATACCTCAAGTTTCCTTTGAAATATTCTTCGAGAAAATCAGGGGAAACCAGGTTTACGACTTATGATAAAACATTAACCGCCAGTGCTTTGGATATTTTGAAAAAGCACCCAAAGGGGGTCGAGTATGCACATCTCATTCCTTCCAAGGACCTTGTGCCGATAATAGAGGATTCCGAACACAGGGTACTCTCCATGCCTCCGGTGGTAAACGGCAGTACAACAGTTGTTTCTGAAGATACCAGTGCGTTCTTTATAGACATTACTGGTACAGACCTGAGGGCCTTAAAAGACGCATTCTTCCTCCTCTCGTATTACTTCAACAGCCTTGATTTTGAAATTACAGAGTCAAATATAGAAGACATAAGGAAATTCTTGAACATGGATGGCAGGGAAATTTCAGTTTCCATGAACGAAATCAAGAGAATCCTGGGACAGGAAATTGGCATTGATGAATGCGTAACTCTACTCCAGAAAATGGGCTATGGTGTCCGAGTTGAAAAAGTCAGGATAGTAGCCGTTGTTCCGGGAAATAGAATAGATGTCATGGGGCCTGTAGATGTGATCGAGGATGTTGCCAAAGCCTTTGGGTATGGAAACCTGGAGCTTCATATGCCTGATATGGACATTATAGGTGCCGAAGCAGCGGGAAACCAGCTGGCAAGTAATATCAGAAACATCATGACTGGCCTGGGTTATCAGGAAATCATGACTTATGTAGTTACTACCCAAGAAAACTACAGGCTCGCAGAGTACAAAGGTGCAGTTCACATCAGGAACCCCAAAAGTCTAGAGTTCAGCATGGTGAGGGACAGGTTATATCTCGGGGTGCTTGATTTCCTCAGACTGAACAAAAGGAGAAACCTGCCTCAGGCAGTATTTGAGTTGGGTGAAATCATCATTGATGCTGAACAGCAGACAAACCTGTGCGTAGCCAGGATAGGCTCGAGATCTGCATTTTCTGATATGAAACAAGTTCTGGATGCAATAATGACTAGGACATCCCTGGGAGAATACATAATCCGGCCCACAGATCATGAGAATTTTGTCAACGGCAGAACGGGTGAGATTATTACAATGGGTCAATGCATCGGCTATGTTGGTGAAATCCACCCTGAAACCATAGAACAATTCGAGCTGAAAAACCCGGTTGCAATGATCGAAATGAATCTGTCAGCTGTTTCCAGTTTACTACGTTAAAACACCGGGGAAGAATAGCCGCTCACTTTGCCTCGAAGAAAGATTGATCCCCATTTTTTTCAGCTTTTCGAGGCTAATCCTGTTGTTTGAAAAGTTATAATTCAGGAGGCTTTTTTCCACAACATCAAGTCCAATTCCAGTGGCTTTTGCAACTTTCTCTTCCGCTTCCTTTAGCCTAAAGTTATTGGGTCCATCAAGGTTCATCAACCGGGTATATTCAGACACCCATGCCTCAATATTCTTCCTATTGACATCAAAACAGTTCAGGTTAATAGCCGCGCTGCAACATGGAAAATCACCGAAGGCATCCCTGTAATGAAAAGCAGCATTGTTCCCCGGAATCTCAAGCAACTGGGAAAAGTAAGGTTCCCAAATGGCAATCATATTGCACTTTCCAGCCTTGAAATCTAAGAGGGCGGAGTTCGGGTTGTCATAGCTCTCTATATTCTTTGGCAGTTTTTCCAGCATGGTTTCTGAAGCGAGAGAAATCATCGAGGATAGCTCAGTGCTTAAGATTGCTGCTTTGCCTGCTTTTTGCGAAATTATGCCTGAGCCCCCAGATGCTAGGCCTGTCAAGACGAGAAGATTTTCCTCCACCATTCCTGACATTATTACTGCCTGGGTGGGCGCAAGCATTAATTCTAGTGTGTTCTTGTTAAAATCCTGAAAGAGTTCCCTCGTCCCATCATAAAACCTATAGAGCATCTTGAAACCGGCCCTTGTCAGCACACCTTCGAAAACTGCTATAGCAGGGACGTACTCGGAAGATTTTAGCATTCCTACCCTCAAGACGCCGCTGATTAGCCCGGGATAGAAATCTAAGTGATATACCTTTACCAACCCACCTTCTTTGCGCCTTGCTATGACTCTGTCTACTTCTGAAAGGTGAGCCAGCTGTTCGGAACAATACGACTTTGATATGCCCAGTAATTCCTGGAGATCTTTCTGGTATATGCCGTCCTTCCCCTTTTTAACAAGGAGGTCGATGATCAGGTTCTTCACCCGTGGAGGTTTTCCCAGTACCACAATAGGTAAAAGAGTATGGGAAATTAAGAGTATGCTACAGATCTTATACCTGCTTGCACTCACAAAGCAAAGGAACAAGGGCCTGCCTTACCTTCGTGAGTCAGGTTTGGGTTCATGCATAAAAATTATATGCTAACAAAAATATGGAGAACAAATCTGAAATGCACCTTTTAGAGACTGAAAACATAGGGGAT
>JAJZKL010000216.1 GCA_021804185.1 Thermoplasmata archaeon
TCCCTCCTGCATGATAACAGCTTGTTTGCGGTGAAAGATTTGTCCCGAATTCATCGAGAATGCACCGTATTGATTCAATGAAACGGGGAAACCAATGGATGTCATATCCCGTCGAGCTTGACAATATTTTTTTTAACGTGATCCCAATCTTGTAAAGGACAGGACCTCTATCGCACCTGTCGGATTGGTCAAGATGGAAAGCTATTCAAACAGACTCGTTAACGAGAAAAGCCCGTATCTTCTTCAGCATGCCCACAACCCCGTAAACTGGTATCCGTGGGGAGAGGAGGCTTTCGAAGCTGCAGCAAAAGAGAACAAGCTCATATTCCTGAGCATAGGGTATTCAACATGCCACTGGTGCCACGTGATGGAGAGGGAGAGTTTTACAGACAAGGAAGTTGCTGACGCAATGAATGAAACTTTCATTGCCATAAAGGTGGACCGTGAGGAAAGGCCCGACATTGACGACATTTACATGACAGTCTGCCAGATGACCCTTGGCGGAGGAGGCTGGCCACTGAATGTCATATTGACTCCTGACAGGAGGCCCGTATTTGCCCTTACTTATATGCCAAGGGAAAGCAGGAGAGGAATGATGGGAATACTGGAACTCTGCAGCAACCTGAAAGAACTCTGGGCAAATGATCGGGAAGGTGTTGAAAAACGGGCAAACGAGATCATGGTGAACCTTGAGAGAAATGCCAGGAAAGCCAGGACCGGTGAGATTGGAAAGGATGTTTTCCAGAATGCGTTCCAGGGTTTCCTGGATTCTTTTGATGATGCGAACGGGGGCTTCGGGACTTCCCCAAAATTTCCGACCCCGCACAACCTCATGTATCTGCTGAGGTACTACAGAAGATATGGGGAACAGAGATCACTTCAGATGGTCACAAAGACGCTGGAGAAAATGAGGAACGGCGGCATCTTTGACCAGGTTGGTTTTGGTTTCCACCGTTACTCTACCGATGCGGCCTGGGTTGTACCCCACTTTGAAAAGATGATCTATGACCAGGCGCTTCTGATAATGGCTTATTCTGAAGCATACCAGGCAACCGGAAAGGATTTTTACAGGAAGGTTGCGACGGAAATTTTTGAATTTGTAAGGAGGGAACTCACGGGTCCGGAGGGTGGTTTCTATTCAGCACTGGATGCGGACAGCGAAGGGATGGAGGGAAAATTCTATACATGGACTGCCGGTGAAATAAGGTCAGTTCTTGGCGAGGATGCCTACCAGGTTTTCAGCGATTATTTCAATGTGATAGAAACGGGTAATTTTGTCGAGGAATCCACAGGCAGGCGAACTGGGAGAAACCTCCTGACAGTCAACTACGATTTGAGGCAGTTTGCCAGGGAAAGAGGCATTCCGGAAAAAGAAATGGTAGGAATACTGGAAGATTCACGAAAGAAACTGCTTGCTTTCAGGGAAAAGAGGATAAGGCCGCACCTGGACGACAAGGTACTGGCTGACATGAATGGACTGATGATTGCCGCCCTGTCATATGCAGGAAGATCGCTTAAGAACATGGAAATGGTTGAGACTGCAAAAAAATCAGCAGAATTCATACTGCACAACATGCTGAGCGGTAACGGGATGCTTTACCACAGATACAGGGACGGAAATGTGGCAATCAGCGGATTCCTGGACGACTATTCCTTCATGATTTACGGCCTCATTGAACTGTATGAAAGTACCATGGACCTTGAATATATCAGGAAAGCGCTGGAACTCCAGGATTCACTCACCAGCAGGTTCAGTGACAAGGAGAATGGTGGCTTCTTCATGTCATCCTCAGACAGGAAGGATCTTGTCATAAGGACAAAGCAGGCGCATGACGGGGCAGTTCCCTCAGGCAATTCCATTGAAATGATGAACCTGGTCAAGCTCTACCTCCTGAAATCGGATCCGGAATACGAAGAGATGGCATACAGGACAATAAATGCATTCGGGAAGGAGATTGAAAACAGCCCCACTAATTATTCATTCAGCCTTATGGCCGCAGACATACTCATGAACAAAGCATACAGCGTTGTGATAGTTGGCAATAAGGAGAATGAAAAAGCTGTCAAATTGATAGATTCAGTGATGGAAGGATACCTGCCCCAGGCAGTGGTTATACTGAAGGAACCGGAAGATAAGGCTATTTCGGAAGTACTTGAAAACGTGTCTTCAATGAAGCAGGTAAATGATGAGACAACCGCCTATGTCTGCACCGAGAAGATGTGCCTTCCTCCCTTTACTGATGCTGTAAAGATGAAGGAAGCAATTAAAGAGAAGTAACAGGAAAGACCGGAGAAACCTGCCCGGTGATCCGGGCATCAAAATATGGGTTCAGCGATCTCTATCCTGTAATCAGGTTACAGTCTTGGATGCGATAAGCCCGTTTGTGGTCACGTCAATGAACCTTATCTGTGATATGAAAGATTCGCCATGGGCACTGGAGGTTGAGTTGATAGCTATCCCGGTCGTTGCTCCAAAATAGCTGTCCCCGCTTACTTTCATGTCCAGGCTATATCCTATGTATGTCACCTTGTTCAGGTTATTCACCGAAAGTGTAATTGGCGGGATTATTGTATTATTGCTGAGCGTTATCTCCAGCTGCACATCGTTCAGGGATATGTTTCCGCCGAACTGCTGCACATATACGAAATAGTATGCATCATTTGGGGCGGATGCATTCTGGACATCTATCGAGCCTGTTGGGGTTGATGCACCTATAAGTGTTGTGTATCCTCCCACTATTGTGTAAAGGGTCGCGGCGAGAACAACTGTTATGGCTACCAGCAGTATAGTGGCAATTATTGGCGATACAGCCTTATCTTTTTCCTGAAATACTCTCTTCATAACACATCACATTTTAACTTTATTTGCGGATTAATGCATACCTTTCTGATGTACTAAAATTTTTGTTTGTAGAATCCCCTATTTTTATGGTTAACTTGAATTTCACTTTTCATCATGGCAGCGTGTTATATGGGAAAAGTTCACTTCTGTATAAAGCTATGTATGCGAAATATTCCTGACTTCGATTAATAAAACTTTTCACTGTTGTCACGTCAATTTCCTTCGCTATTTTTTTCCCGCGGACTTTTCATGTAGATCCGGTGTGAATTTATTATGCGCAAAGATTCTCCAAGTATAAGACCTGCTGATCCTGCAATGATGATGTTCAGGGCCAGCCCTACGCTGACGGGAAGCTTCGGGTTGTAGAGATATATGTATATCTCCCCAAGGAAAGACAGTGTCCAGAGCATTGTGAACGGCAATGAGCTCCGGTATCTCAGTACACTGTTTTTCACATAAAACCGATCCTTTTTCCCATAAATGATCCCGGCAGCCAGGCCTATTATTCCAAAAACGATTATGAGTTCTTTCTGTGCAGCGGAGACACCGATGTAGGTATAAATGGAAAGAAGAGCATATAGAATCGGGACAAGAAGAACTTTTCCCAGTGAATATTTCCTCCCCATGAATAGCCTGGAGAGCCTGAGAAGCAGTAATAACACAGTTAAAGAGGCAAGGAAATCAAACTGGTATTTTGCCGGAATGTAATTTTCAAATGGAAAGTTGAATATATCTATCAATGGACTCTGATGGGCAATTGGATATTTAAAGTATTATTTTCATTTTCCCGGAGGAATTAACCCCTTTTCTGTTATATATGATGATATGTACCTTGCAGGAGTTATGTCGAAATAGATATTCCTGGCCTGGAATCCGAGGCTGGTTATTTCAAGTGAGCTGTGCTCCATGAATCT
>JAJZKL010000217.1 GCA_021804185.1 Thermoplasmata archaeon
GGACTCCAATGATTTATTACCCAATTAGCTCTTGATCCCGCTGGTTAACTATGAAGGGAAAACGTATTCTCCTCACCGGAGGGGCGGGCTTTATTGGCTCAAACATGCTTGAGGCCCTTATCAGAGACAATGAGGTAACTGTATTTGACAACTTCTCAAATGTTGACAACAGGTATATCAGGAAATATGAGGAGGACAAACACTTCTCCCTTCACCAGGGGGATCTTGCCTTGCCCGATTCATACAAGGGCCTTGGAAAATTTGATGTGGTAATCCATCTTGCAGCAAACTCGGATGTTAAGAATGGGGCAGGTGATCCTGGAATAGATTACAGGAATAATGTGGAGGCAACATTCAGGCTCCTGGAATTCATGAGAAAAGAGGATGTCAGAGAGATGTTATTCTCCTCCAGCTCCACAGTTTATGGAGAGACAACTGTCCTCCCGACACCTGAATCCTATGGCCCATACATGCCAATCTCCAGTTATGGTGCCTCCAAGATGTCCTGTGAAGGTTTTATAACCGCATATTCCAATTATTACGGATTCAGAAGCACAATATTCCGCTTTGCCAATATTGTTGGGAAGAACTCCACACATGGGGTGATATACGATTTCATAAGGAAACTTCAGAAGAACCAGTCTGAACTGGAGGTTCTTGGTGACGGTACCCAGAGAAAATCATATGTCCACGTTAGCGACTGCGTAAATTCAATGCTCTATATCCATGATAGATCACGGAGAACAGACATTTACAACCTTGGAAACCCAGGAACAACAGGAGTTAAGAGGATTGCTGAAATAGTCCTTCAGCATATGAAATTAACAGACACAAGGATCCGTTATACTGGAGGGGAAGAGGGCCGTGGATGGAAAGGGGATGTCAAGGTTGCGCAGCTTGATATCACAAAGATGCTGGCTACCGGGTGGAAGAACACCCTTGACAGTGAGCAGTCCGTGGTCAGGGCCACAAAGGAAACCCTTTCACAGATGGGGATAGCATGACCTCGGCGGACTATTCATACGATCCACTCATAAGGTGGGTGGTTAAGTATTCTCCAGTATCCAAATACAACATGTCACTCAGTGGTCTTCCTGAGGTGAAATTCAGTGATTTTGGCATAGATACTTCATACCGCCCGGATTTGGGAGACAGAAAGGGGATGGAGAAAGTATTCAGGGATGAGCTCTGTAAACTCTACGGCTTTCCTGAGAAGAACGTCCTGATTACAACTGGAGGTTCAGAGTCCATATTCCTCCTGAGTAAATACTTCCTTGACAGGAAATTCAGCATAATGGAGGGATATCCTGAATACCCTCCACTATTCACAGTCCCGGAATCCATGGGTGGCAAGATATCGAAGCACACCTATTCCTCTGTCAGGGAAAAGTTTCTGACCGCAGGACCAAGAGACGTGATGTTCATGTCCAATCCCAACAATCCTCTGGGAAGCTATATCAGAAAGGATATGGTTTCAGGCCTTCTAAGGTCTGGAGGAGATGCTTCTTGGATATATGCAGATGAGGCTTTTCTTGAATTCATGCTACAGAACCGTCCAGAAAGCCTTTTCGCAGATGGGTACAACATTGTAATTAACGGAAGCATGACAAAATTCTATGGCTTCTCCAATTTCAGAGTTGGATGGATAGTTGGGCCGGAATCCATGATCAGGCAGCTTGACATCCTCAGATCCATAACTGGAGCACAGAATCCGTCATATCCTTTGTGGATTGCCACGCAATGCCTTCAGAACAGGGAGAAATTCCAGAAAAGGGCCAGAGCTGTTGTTGGCAGGGACCTTTCATTACTGCGCTCATTTCTGTCAAAACATTCCGAACTTAAGCTTGAGGCCGATCCTGGGAATGTCAGCTTCTGCTTCATAAAATATTCCTTTGATATGGACTCAGAGGCTTTCTGCTCCACTCTCTTGGACAGAACTGGTGTTCTTCTGTCGCCAGGATCATACTTTGGCCTTGAGAGAGGTTTCAGGATGTGCCTCACCCAGAATGAAAGAGAATTTTCGGAATCGCTTGAAGCCCTGGGAAAATTTCTTGACTCAATGAATTAGGAGTCATAGAAATTTTCTGAACCATTTCAGGGTCTCAGTGAATTCCGCCTCCATGTGCTTTTTTTCCGAAAATCCATGGCCCTCCCTTGGGAAAAGGAGAAGCCTGACATCCTTTCCCTTATCCTTCATTGCCTGATACATCTCGAATGCCTGGGATTTCGGCACAACCGGATCCTCAATGCCCTGCATGATCAGAAGAGGGACTTTCATGTGGTCTATATAGTTAAGGGGAGAAAATTTCTCATACAGATTCCTCCTGTATGGATCCTCGTTGTAGTGGGCCCTGTCCCATGCTGGAGCGAGGGAAGTCCCATGGAAGCTCACCCAGTTCGAAATGCCGAATAGTGCTACTCCAGTTCTGAAAACTTCAGTCTGAGTAACTGCCCACATAGTCATGAAACCGCCATAGGAGCCGCCTTTTATGAAAATGTCCTGCGTCTTCACCCTTCCTGTCTCTTTCAGATATTCAATTCCAGAGAGAATGTCCTGGAAATCCATGCCTCCCATATCGCCTATGTTAGCTTCTGCATATTCTCTTCCCTTCCCGGTGCTTCCCCGGTAGTTCGGAAGAAATACTGAGAACCCCTCATCAACGTAAATTGTGCTCCTGTCTACTATTGACGGATAAGAAAATGATGTTGGGCCCCCATGGACATTTACAATGAGTGGTGATTCAGGTTTATCTGAAATGAGATATCCATATATCTCCGTGCCATCTTTTGATTTCCACCTGAGGAACTCTGTTTTGTGAGGTTTGGTCCCTTTGATTTCATGATTAATGTCAGTAAGTGATTTTCTGCCATCAAGCCCAAATGAATACACCTCCTGTGGGCTTTCCGGATCTGTGAAAGGCAGAATGAAATATTTTCCGTACAGGGAAAAGGATGGGGAAGGACCAGGAACTGATGTGCCCTGCGTTTCCCACA
This sequence comes from Thermoplasmata archaeon, assembly GCA_021804185.1. The sequence continues at coordinate 2,995 of JAJZKL010000217.1, forward strand.
GGTCATTCCATTTCCCATCATAGGAGCTTATTCCCGTGGTGTTTTCCTCTCTCCAGAGAGCAACCACTTCATTTCCCCTGAACTGAAGGCAGGTGTATGTCCTTTTATGGCCCTCTGTAAGATTTTTCACAGTGCCATCTTTTGCACTGTACAGGAGGACATCCCCGGAAGTGAGCCCTCTATCGCTGCATATGCTCTCCAGTACAGATACATTCCCGGAAGATGATATTCTTGGGCAGGAGAGTTCTCTCCATTTCGGATCATATATCTCCTTCACTCCTTTTCCTTCAAGATCAAGTGTGAAGAGCCTTGAATTATACCACGCAGACTCCCCCTTTTCCCTTGAGGCAGATATGACGATCTTCCCTGCCCTCTCATAGAAATCCCAGACCTGCAGATTCTCGGTGATTCTGCTTATTCCCATACCTGGAATGTAATGATATAGCGAGCTGTAACAATCATCATCCATGAAGAAATACTGGTCACTCCCTTCCTCTTTCTCCTTAACCCTCTGAGGACCATCAGCATCCTTCATTATGAATAGAACTCCTCCAGCTGATGATATGAGGATCTCCTGGGGTTTGGATGAAAGTTTTACTAGTTCTGGTGACCATCCGGAAGATGAAATGGTGGAGCCAAGCCCTATACCTGATTCTGATCCCTTCTTCCAGGCAAATGCAATCCTTAACCCGTCATCAGAGACAGAGGGCCTGTCATAGTTTATTTTCCTATCCTTGAGCGTCAGGATCTTCTTTCC
>JAJZKL010000218.1 GCA_021804185.1 Thermoplasmata archaeon
CTGTTGGACACATTCCCACACATGCGCCGCAGTAGTTACAAAGACCACGATCCACGTCCATTTCTGTTTTAACCTTGAGTTCTACCATCTTATCACTCATTTCATCCGATCATATAGAAATGATCGTACTTGGGTCGCAATCTTATTAAGTATATGTTCTTTTTGTCTCGATTGATTTTTCAATCGCATAGCTGAAAACGATGCATCGGATTCGTGGTTACATTACAGGCACTAATATTGATGCCTTTCAGCATAGATAACTCTTAAAAGAGGCTTCCACATACTGACGGATAATGAGTTCGGGCGAACATTATGATGCAATAATATTAGGAGCTGGGACAAGTGGCCTTGCAGCCGGATCTGCTTTGCAAAACGCAGGTAAAAATTACGTTATAATAGATGCAAAGGAGGAGATTGGAAAACCTGTAAGGTCAACAGGGGCAGTCTCCACGGAATGGGTGAACCGCATAGGTATGCCGAAAGACCCAAGTATCCTCTGTTCAGACATAAAGAAGATCAAGTTTGCCACAGACCTCGGGAGAAGCGTTGAACTTATGTATGACAAGGCGGTGGGCTACGTATATGATTTTGAGAAGTATGAAAAATTTCTGGCCGAAAAATTTACAGGAAAATTGAATATTCAAATGCGTAACAAGGTTCTTGACATTTCAGATAAGACAGTGCAGACAGAGAATGGCACATTTTCTGCTGATTACATAGTTATGGCACTTGGCCCGCAGTCAAGATTTGGCAAAAAGCTGGACAGGCAGAATGTTCTGGTGGCATACGAGGAGATCCGGAAGGCACCCAGAAGGGATGATTTTGACATGATATTATGGTTCACTGATATGGCGCCGGGCGGTTATGTCTGGGATTTCCCTAATGACAATAACAGCCGGAAAATCGGTGTTTGCTATTACCCTGATCCTGCTAAGAAACCAAAGGATGTGCTGGCGACTTTTACTGAGAAATATCCTGAAATAAATGGAGAAATGGTGGTTACCATGGCCCACCAGATTCCGCTGGGAAGACCAGATGACGTTGTCATTTCAGGTAACAGGGCATATGTTGGTGACATGATAAACGCTGTTCTTAACACGACAGCAGGTGGCCTCCAGGGCGCATTCTGGAGTGGTCTGGAGGCGGGAAGGGCGATTGCAGCCGGTGACCTGTCGCTTTACCAGCAGAAGTGGGATAAGGAGATAAAACCGTGGCTGCTGAGGCACCACAATATCCACAGATTAATGCATAAGAATGGTGCCAGATCAATAAACAGGCTGATGCTTTATTCAAAGTTTATGACCAGGAGCAGGAAGAAGAAAGTATTTGGCGGCCTTTAGTTTAGGTTCCAGGCATCTTTAGTTTAAGAAATTTATCCGAATCGCAGTCTGCAACTGATTCTGCCATTGTTTCATTCTTTGATATCCATTTTAGCAGGCTGGCAAGGGATGAATTGAGTTCCATGCCGCTTTCAGTGAGTGAATATTCTACCTTAAGAGGCGTTTCATCGTAAACCTGCCTTTCCAGGATGCCGTTCCTTGAAAGATGGCTTAGAAGGGAGGAAAGCGTGGATGGAGATATGCCCTTCAGGGATCGATATATATCATTGAACCTCATAACATGCTTTTCACCTATCATTGCAATCAGAAGGATGGCCCATTTCCTGCCAATCAGACCAATTAAACCGTCAAATGAGCATTCGCAATATAACTTACCATCTTCCTTTAATGACACTATTGTACATCGAAGTTACTGATTTAAGTGCTTCGATTTATGTAGTGCCATGAGGATCATGACAAGCTACAAATTTGAGTTTTGTGTTGACTGCTATGCTGATAAGGTTCTGGGCTATGTAACCGACATACTCCTGAAAAATGCCCATTCAGAAGACTTGGAAATCGTATTGAAGCCCGGAAAACCTGACTCTTTCAGCATCTGGAAAGATGGCGAAACAGTATCTCCGGAAAGGATTAAAGAAGAGAAAAACAGTAAAGTGGATAACCCCTGCTGTTCGAGCTGCTGTTGATAAAAAAGGTCTTATATTATGAAATACCTGTTTGTCTGCATTGAAAATGCTGGAAGAAGCCAGGCGGCTGAGGCTTTTGCTAAAGTGATATGCCTGGATGCTATGAGCGCCGGTACCATTCCTGCAAAGGAAGTTAACCCTGTTGTTCGTAGATTGTTAGAATCGAGGGGAATAATGACCGGCGAAATGCATCCCAAGCTTCTCACAATGGATATGATTGGCTGGGCCGATTTCGTTGTTACCATGGGTTGCTCGATTGAATCCGTATGTCCTGCTGTCATAATCAACAGGATGAATGTCAAGAAGATTGCGTGGAATATTGAGGATCCCAAGGGAAAGAACGAGGAGGAAGTATCGCTGATTCTTGACGAAATCGAGGATAAGGTAAAATCGCTCAAACTATCGACATATTCAGAAGACTGAGTTAATGGTTATCCAGTTCCTTCTGTCAATTATCATATTTGCAATTACGCTTGCAGCTGTCCTTTATAATCCATGGAAACTCGGAATTGGGGTCTGGGCTATCATAGGTGCTGTCGCAGGCATTCTTTCAGGTGTTACAAGTCTTTCAGATATTGGAATAGTATGGAACATAGTAGGCAATGCGACGCTTACCTTTGTTTCAATAATCATAATAACACTGATATTTGATGAGGCAGGTTATTTTGAATTCATTGCCCTGAAGCTCTCTTCAAGATTTGGAGAAAGCAGTTTCCGGGCCTTTGTAATATTTCTCCTCCTGGATGCGGTTGTCGGTGCGCTCTTTGCGAACGATGGAGCTGCTCTTGTCATGACGCCAGTTATAATCTCCTTCCTCAAGAAAAGCGGTCTGGGAAAGAAAGCATGGATGGCATTCATCATGTCAATCGGGTTCGTCGCGGATTCCTCAAGCCTGCCACTTGTGACAAGCAACCTTGTGAACATTGTAAGTGCAACTTATTTCTCAATCTCATACACTACCTATTTCGTGCAGATGGTTCTTCCTTACATAGTATCTGTATTTGCAAGCATAGGCGTTCTGATCCTGATTTACAGGAAGGACATCAGGGGAAGGCTCAACAGGGAGATCGTTGAAGATCCGGGGTCTGTTATAAAGGACCGCCTCATTTTTCTCCTCGCATCTCCTGTCATAATCATAATGATTATTGCCTATTCAGTGACCGGAATTTACGGTATTCAGGTTGCATATGTTGCTGTTCCGAGCATGATAGCCATATTATTACTGTATTCACACAGGCATTTTTCAACATCGAAGAAGATACTGAAAGAGGCGCCCTGGCAGGTTGTCTTCTTCTCCCTTGGTATGTACCTTATAGTCTTTGGAATGTCTCAAGCCGGGCTGCAGTCAATCCTTTCAGGCGTTATCGCATATCTTCACGGACCGGGTGGATTGATCGGGACACTTCTTCCTGGCTATTTCTTTGCCACAATGGCGGCATTCATGAATAACATGCCGTCAGTAATGCTTGGAAGCATTGCCATTGCACATACTTCTTACAACTCTGCCCTGATATATGCCAATGTTATCGGAAACGATATTGGCCCTAAATTCACGCCGATCGGTTCACTGGCGACCCTTCTCTGGATATATTCCGTCAAAAGAAAGAGCGGGATCACCATAAATGCAGGATATTACATGAAGATCGGTCTGATCTCCGCCCTTCCTGTTCTCACTGTTACTCTTGCAGTTCTACTGCTTCTTTGAGT
>JAJZKL010000219.1 GCA_021804185.1 Thermoplasmata archaeon
ACTTGCAAATTCCCAGCTCAGGCCTCAGGTCAAGGAAAAGATAACTGAATTTATTGATGATATCCGCCTGTCCGGGCTTTCGGTGAACAGGCAGTACTTCTACGCCATCAGGCTGAGGCAGATTGCTTCCCTGATTCCGGACAGTTTTCTTAACCCCTCTGAAGCAGACATGAAAAGGGTTCTTTCACGTCTATTGTCAGGAAAGATAGGAAGAAGGGTCAAGGGCCATAACCACAGTGGCACATATTCAGAATGGGAAATTGAGAACTACAAGTCCACAATGAAGAAGTTCTATCCATGGATCCTGAAGGAACAGAATCCTTCTTGCATCGCATGGATCAAGACAAATAACCATCCCAACAGGAACGTGAAGCCAGACAACATGATCACTGAGGAAGAGGTGCAGAAGCTTGTAGGTGTCCTGAAGAACGCCCGTGACAAGGCCCTCACCTATACCCTATACGATTCCGGATGCAGGATAGGCGAGCTGCTGACGTTGAGAAACAAGGATATTGAATTCGATGAATACGGTGCAATATTATCAGTCACTGGTAAAACGGGCTATCGGAAGGTCAGGGTTGTTGGTAATTCCATCTCCTATCTCAGGGAGTGGCAGAATGCACATCCCATCAGGGATGATCCAAATGCATGGTTCTTCTGCGGCATCGAATCGGAGAACAGAGGAAAGAAGCTTGAGCATGCCAATGTGTACAAGTTCATGAGGAAAGGATTGCAGGAGGCAAAGATAGAGAGACGCATATATCCACACCTGTTCAGGCACACAAGGGCAACAATCCTCGCATCAAGGGTCACAGAGGCGCCGCTGGAAGCCCAGATGGGCTGGGTGCACGGATCGAGGATGACACAGACCTATGTTCACCTATCAGGAAGGGACCAGGACAATGCAATACTGAAGGCATACGGTATTGAGGTCAAGGATGAGAAGCCCATCGAATCACAGAAGCCGTCTCTGTGCCCTAGATGCAGGGAGCCCAACGATCCAAAGGGAAGGTTCTGCTGGAAGTGCGGGATGATATTGGATAAAACACTGACTAATCAAAAACTGAAGGAGGAGGCGAAGCAGATCGAAACTGCAATCATGAAATCAGAAGTGGTGGATGCACCAACAAAGAGGATCGTGGAAACGTTCCCGGATGACTTCAAAGACCTGATCCTTGAGACGGTGCTGAAGCAGATTGTTGAGAATCCGGAGCTGAAGGAGAGGTTCAGGGTCGAACTCCAGAAGGAATAGAAGCAGCGTTAAAAGTTTTTAATAGGGTTATACCCTTTTATTTTAAATACGGTTTTCGATATTTAAACGTCTGTATGACAAAAAATTTAACGTCAGAACCCTTAAAGAATTGTGGGCACAAGGAGTAAAATCACAGCTGTAATATCAATGACCTTTGTAATTATGTTGTTTTTGCTTCCTGTATTGAATTCTGCTAATGAGGTAATGGCACAACCACCAACCCAGGTTTTAACAGAGTCCCCAATGCAGTCAGCAGGAAATCTATTTTCAGAACCTATTGGAATGGTGAGTACAGGGATTCTGCCTGACGGTTCCTCATACCAGTACAATACAACATCATTTCTTGCTACGGTAGTGATAAATTCCCTATACGTTGAGAACTATTCCTCGGTGTTCCACCAAAATGACATGACATTTCAGCTAAACGCGGTGATAACTTTTCAGGTTGGAAATGTAATTTTCTCTTACTGGTCCCAAAACGTGGCTGAACTGGATACCGAGAGCCATGGTATCTATTTTTTTGATAACATCTGGAATCTTTCCTCACCTGATGCTCGGATGCTCCCCAACAGTGTTACGGGAAATGGCTCTGTGAGCGACCTTTACGGCTTCTTTACAGGCGAGTATTTTTATGAGGACAGTGCCTCTTACTTTGCCTCGGGAAACGACATTGATTTAAACTATCCTGCAACCGTGCAACTTAAGACATCAGTCTCAATTTCAAGCAATGGGTATCCTGAACTAATATTCCAGTATAACGATGGCCCTGGTTGGATTACATACGATAATGCATACTTCTTCAGCAATCACACATCGTATCCTACATTCCATGTAGGTGGATACCAATACACGGGTTACGGTCTTCAATATAATGCTGGTATAATTATGGGCGGATATGGTAACGGAGCATCGACCGACATCATATTCTCAAACGTAACTATGAGTTTACAGTACTGGAATGGCTTCAACTATCAGGCCCCCATAACAGCGGTAGATTACGGGGCGGATACAGCTGAAAGTGTCAGCAACGCAAACGTTACCCTTTCAAGCCTCAATGGTCTTCCCGCAGCCCATGTATCATATGGAAACGAAACTTTGGGAACACTTTATGGCAATTCCGATGTCAGTAATGTATATCTAAACTCCGTGAACCCCGGAAGTTTTCTCTTAATCTTCAGCAATGAATCTGTTAATTCATACTCCGTTTCAGACTTTGCACATTTTGTTTTTTCTCCAGGGATGTATAATCTAACACTCATTACACCACTTTCATACTCAGTTTCTACTTCCTATCTGAACATCTCATTGTCCCCTGGCAAAACATATTATTACTCCACCTTCTATCTCTCTTATTCAGGTTTGCCGGACGACAAGCCTTTCAATGTAACGCTCACATATTCAAATGAAACCCATTCCTACTCAATATCTGGAAATAAGACTTTTTTACTTCCAATCGGGCAGATCAATCTCAAAATATTGCCAGTTTCATACTTTGCTTCGAACATACAACACGAAAACATTGAAATCACGCAGGAGGGAGAGACTGCAAACCTCACCTTCTCCCCCGTTGGGTATCTAACCGGTGAAGTTTTGCCCCTGAACGCTCAGGTATACATAAACGGTACCAGAGTTAATGTAAATGACGGACAATTCAACGTTTCATTAGGATCAGGCAACTACACAATAACAGTATCATCACCCGGATACTATCAGACACAGGTTGTTGTTTCCGTTAAGGATTTTACTACAGAACATATATCGATTCACTTAAATAGGAACTATACCGGTTATATCATTCTCGGAACTATCTCTGTGATGGCTTCGATAGGTCTGGGAATAGCGGTGTTCTTGAAGAGAAGGTCAAAGATATAGTTTCATAAAGCCTTCCCTATTTGGTCTTTTTGGCTCGTTTCCGGCAAAATTAAAAGAAAATCTGAATTAACGCTCTATCCCTTCCTTTCTGGCAACGATTATGAATATAACTATCATTATCACTAAAAAGATCAGCGCTGGAGTTAAATCTTGTAAGGCCTCAAATATTAATATGAAAAAGTACACGATTAAAAGTCCAATACCAATCAGAAGGTACGTTTTTGGTATGTATGTATCTCCCCACAGATGTATCCATGCCCTTTTTTTACTCATGCCGGTGAAAGCATAACGGTGCTTTATTTATACCTTTTTGCTGTGTTTTCCGAAAAGTTCTCAAGTCCCAAGGTCTCTCCCTTTACGCTCAGCTACATGGTATTTCTCGGCTGCAATAGTACAGCTACGGGCTTGTTCTTCACCAATCGATTCGGAGAACGTCTCCGAATCGATGTTTCCCCTCTTAATTTCCCTGATGGTAACGGCTTTCTTCCCTGCTTTTGACTCTGCCTCCTTGCTAATGATTTTCCTATACTCATTGGCAAGTACCGCTTTCTGCCCCTCCGATAAATGCCTTCGATTCAGTGCAACAGAGATCAGGT
>JAJZKL010000220.1 GCA_021804185.1 Thermoplasmata archaeon
TTCCGCAACACCGTACATCGAAAACGCTTCCAGGGCCATATTTTCAAGCGCCGCCATGGTAACTGGAAACGGACCAATAACGGAACAGACACAGCAGGTGACTCAGAAATCAGCATTCGTATTTGGTATTCTTTTCATAATTCTTGCTATTGCAGTTGCAATTACTCTGGTTTCATGGAAATCGGCAATAATCGCACTTGTATTTGTCTCCATGGCAACCGCTCTTGGTTACCTGTCTATATTCATTTCCGGCATACTTTTACACAGTGTGAATTATATTGTCAACTATACGCTCACGGCGGTAGCTGTTGGAGTATCAACAGATTACCTCATCTTCATCGCTTCCAGATACAGACAGGAAATCAAAGAAGGGGCACTACCAGATGATGCTTTGGAAACTGCAACTTCCAGGGCAGGAAGGGCCGTCATAATCAGCGGACTCACCGTTGGGTTGAGTCTGTCAATGTTCTCTTTCATTCCCGGTTTCAGAAGCTGGGGCATTGTACTCCTACTGGCAATTCTGTTCATAGTGCTTCTTGAGACAACTCTCTTTCCAGCAATTCTTTCTCTGTTTGGACCGAAATTTTTTACCAGAAAATCTATTGAACCTGTGCAGGAAGGCTACCATACCAGATCCAGATTCCACAAGGCTGCTAGGTTCTCGTACAGAAGAAGGGCAGAGGTTGTGGCAATTGTGGCAATGCTGGGTGTTCCGGCGGCATATTTCTTCTTCAATGTTCCAACATCCTATAACTTCAATACCGGTTTACCGGAGTCTCTTCCGGCAGTCAAGGCGCTAGGCGTTCTGGAGGAAAAGTTTGGATCAAACCTTCTTTATCCGATTGAAATTGTTCTGCCCGTTAATGCAACAAACAATCATTTCACGCCATCAGTTAATGCCACCATAATGGATACGACATCGTACCTCATACATTTCAACGGCGTAAGCAAAGTCATAGGTCCTTACAGTAACGGAACTGCAATCGCAAGCAGCATAACTCCTGAGAGTTATTCTCTCCAGGATGGGAAGTATGTCTATTACCTTGTCTACAGCGTTTACTCCCCATATTCAGAGCAGGCATTAAATCAGGTGAAGGAATTGCGGTCAGACAGATCTATCATTGTTGGCGGGGTAACATCTTCGGTTATAGATGAGCAGTCACAGAATTCAATAATTTACCCGGAACTTGAAATCCTCATAATAGCTGTCATATTCTCAATACTGCTTATATCATTCCGAACTCCAAAATATGGCATAATTTCCCTGATAGGAGTGTTTTTCAGCATCTCATGGACAACTGCCATACTGTACCTCATCTCAAGGTTCCTGCTCCATGAGTCACTGATATACCTGATTCCAATCATACTTTTCATAATACTGATGTCACTTGGAAATGATTACACTGTGTTCATAGTATCTACAGTAAGGGAATATGAATCAAAAATGGGATTCAGGGATGGCATGCCAAGGGCTATGGCCAGTTCAGGAAGAGTCGTGACGTCACTGGGACTCATTCTTGCCGTATCTCTGGGTTCACTGGGCTTCATTCCAGATGGGTTCCTGGAACAGTTGGGAATAGCATTCTTCGTTTCGCTAATTCTTGATACGTTCATTATAAGGACATTCTTCTTCCCGGCCATGCTGTCAATTTTGCGCAGGGATTTGGACGCAGTAACTATGAAAGAGGAAGCGTGAGAATTATGTCACTCAATCCAGGACAGTATGAAAGAGGCGGGATCATTCTGTTATGAGTCTAATAATATCTTCAAAAATTTCCCCGGGTTCTTCAAGCCCCACTGAAAGTCTGAACGTTCTGGATGAAAACCCCAGCAATTTCCTTTCTTCCGGGGTCAATGATCGGTGTGACATGGTGGCGGGGTGCGAAATCGTAGTGTTAACCCCACCTAGTGTGTTGGCTGCCTCTATTCTGCGAAGGAAGGAGAAAATTTCAGACGGTTTAGCCCTCAGGCTGGTCAGATCAAATGTTACCACACCGCCAAAACCATTGAGGACCCTTCTGGCCACATTGTGATCAGGATGTGTTGACAGTCCGGGATATCTCACATTTTCAAAACGGCGATCCTGATCCAGCATTTTTGCTATGCTCATGGCATTTCTATTGATCTTATCTATCCTTATGCCAAGTGTCTTAATTCCCCTTATGGTGAGGAATGCAGTGTTCGGATCCATGGAGGTTCCAAGTGTCCTGCGCAGGCTGTCTATCTCGCCGATAAGGGATGAACCGCCTGACGCTGATCCTCCTATTATATCATTATGTCCGGATATGAACTTTGAAAGGCTGTGAATTACAATGTCCGCTCCCTGCTCAATGGGTCTCTGGTTTATTGGAGTGGCAAGCGTTGAATCTACAATAAGCATACAATCATGCGGTTTTTCTCTGGAAAGTCTCTGCGTGTCATACACCCTAAGGATAGGGTTTGATATGCTTTCAACGAAAATAGCATCAGCATTGCGGGAGGCGGTGATGAGGTTCTCTGTTCCGGGGTCTGATACTATTACGTTTATGCCAAATCTGGAAAGAAATTCTGTGGCAAACCTGAAGGTCCTGGCAAAACAGTCCCTTGTTATGGCAAGTGTACTGCCAGGTTTGAGTATGGTCAGAAGGGTGGTCGTGATGGCGCCCATCCCTGATGAGAAAGGTGTCGTCATCTCCGCGTTCTCAAGTACGGAGATGATCCTTCCCAGCTCTGACACTGTGGGATTCGCTTCCCTGCTGTATCTGAATCTCTCACCCTCAGGCATTCTGTAAGCGCTTGTCTGGTATATGGGAAACGTCAGGGAACCTGTAGCAGGATCGACAGATTCCTTTATGGTGTTATGAACTTCAGTCAGAAGTGGTCCCCCCGGCAAGACTGGAAAGGACTACACGGGCTTCAATCCCAAATGATTTCAGGTAATCTATGGCCTCTTTCTCTATTCCTCTTGTATTGGTTGAGTCGTCAACAACTCCCATTATGCTGGGTCCAGCACCGCTGAGGCATGCACCGGCTGCGTTATTCCTTAGCATTATTTTCTTGATTCCTTCGTAGAATGGAAAGAGAGGTTTTCTCGCCTCTTCAACTATTACGTCATTCATTCCGGAACGCACTAGCTCCCTGTCTCCAGTTATGAGCCCAGACGTAAGCTCTGCAATGTATCTTGCATTTTCAACATACTTCTGCAAAGACACCGATTGTGGAATCAGCCCTCTGGCCATTCTTGTCTTATCTTGTATTCTTACATCTGGAATTACCGTGATAAATGAGAATTCCTCTGAAATTGGAATCCTTCTGACCCTTATTGGAGAAATAGATTCAACCACAACAAAGCCACCGAATATGCTTGCTGCAACATTATCTGCGTGGGGGGTTCCTGAGGAAGCTATTTCACCTGCCATTGAGAATTCCACCTTCTTCTCTGGTGAGAGTCCTAGGCTGAAAAGACGGTCAATGGCAGCCACTGAAGCTGCAGCGGATGCGCCACTGCTCCCCAGTCCATAGCCCGCAGGCACCCCCTTTTTTATGTGAAGACTTATTGAATCCCTGATTTCCATCTCCTGTAAAAGTCGGTATGCCGCCAAACCGGCAGTATTTCTGAGCGGATCAAGCGGCTCTTTCATGCCGAGCAACCTGATTCCACCATCAATTTGATTCTCAGAAATGCTGGCAGTAATTCTGTCATGGAATGCATTGTGGGCATATTTGTCCTAAGCGT
>JAJZKL010000221.1 GCA_021804185.1 Thermoplasmata archaeon
GGAAGATCTGGATCTGGAAGACCTCAATGACAGAATAGATATTGTGAAGAAGAAAATAGCTGAAACCACTGATCAGAAGGAACTGAAGAAATCGCTTGGAAAGATGAAGTCACTGGTCAGGTTCACAAAGAATGGAACAGCACTGAATGAGAATAGAATCAGTATGCTGAAAAAGATTGCAGGGAGGTTCCTCATTGTCACAAATACCGATCTCACGGAAGAGGAAATTGTATCTGCATACAAGGAACAGTGGCAGATTGAACGTTCCTTCAGGACAATAAAGTCATTTATTGAAATAAGGCCGGTATACCACAGGAAGGAGGAGAGAATAAAGGCACATGTGTTCGTATGCGTATTATCTCTGCTTCTTTCAAGGATAATTGAGAAGAGGCTCACGGCGTCACGCCTCACCGTGGAAAGAGCTGCGGAAATATTGTGGGGAATCAAGGCCATACCCGTGAAATCACCCATGAGGATAATATATGGATCCGAATCGGATGAGGCAGACAGGATACTCAATGAGATGGGGATAAAGCCACCGGATCGGATACTGGTTGGTGCACTACCAGAAACATGATAGGAATATAAGGAAATCACGGAAATGTCTGGATTAGTGTGACATTTTTCGCTGTATTTCTTGCGAAACTCAAGTTTAAATAAATTATAATGTGGATCAGCAGAGAACCTCCAAGCGATCCACCCGGCCTTCTTCTAATTCATTTAACCAGATAAAAGGATACTAACCTGAAAAAGCAGAGTATCAAATCTGATCCTTGGTCTGCGGTACCTTGACCATTGACGGGAATTTCTTGAGAAGTATTACCTCTCCCACAGCCTTTATCCACCTGAATGGTACGCTTATTGCTGATCCACCCTCAACCAGGTCCTGATTGGTGTTCTCTATGTAAATGCCATAAATAGATTGCTCATCGGTATCCAGGATTATGTCCTTGACTATTCCAATGAGGATTCCCCTGTCGCTGTAGACCTTGATGTCGTATAATTCGGTTATCTCTGTAAGCATGGATACCGTCATATAATTACGGGAATGCTATTTAAAATATTGGCTTTCATGGAGACACTACCGTCTGCAGATGTCCACAAAATTTTTAAAAATTTCTTTTCCAAACTGTGTGTTTTCAACTTCCGGATGAAACTGCACCCCAAAAATCCTCTCATTTTTATGACCGAAAGCCTGGACCTTGCAGTATCTGGAATGTCCATACAGATTGAACTGATCCGGGAGGTTCTTGATCTCATCGTTGTGGTTTTCCCACGCAATAATCCTGGATGGGATTCCCTTTAGTATCCCGTCAGTTTGTGAGAATTCCACCTCAGTCTTGCCAAACTCAGGATGTTCTCCCGGCCCAACTTCACCTCCGTAATGCAGTGCTATAAACTGTGCACCAACACATATCCCGAAAATCGGAAAATCATGATCCTTAAAAAAATTGCTTATGTTTCCCAGCTTTCCCAGCTCGGAAACTATACTGGGCGCCCCACCGGAAAGGACAAGGCCATCCAGGCCGTCCAGATCATGTGAATCTGCAGTATTGGGAACTATTCTGCTCTCCACTCCCAGATCCCTGAGCACACGCCATTCACGGTGAGTCCACTGACCACCGTTGTCTATTACATCGATTTTCATATTTATTCCATTTCAGGAATACCAAGATGTTTGCTTATTTCCTTGTACCGGTTCCTGATGGTTACCTCTGTAACACCGGAAACCCTTGCTATCTCTTTCTGTGTTCTTGGTTTTCCAACCATTACTGATGCAATATATATTGAGGCAGCTGCCACTCCTGTGGGCCCCTTTCCTGAGGAAATTCCAAGTTCAATTGATTTCCTTACAATATCCTCACTGACTACAATTGCCTGCTTGTCCAGTTCAAGCTTGTTGCAGAACTGTGCTATGTATGAATACGGTGTCGTAGGTTTCAGGTTAAGGCTTAGTTCTTTTGCAAGATGCCTGTAGGCCTTCCCGATTTTCTTTTTGTTAACCTCTGAAGCCTTGGCGATCTCATCCAGAGTCCTGGGAAGGTTGATCATCCTGCATGCGGCATAGATTGATGCACACACTATGCTTTCAATGCTTCTTCCCCTGATAAGGTTCTTTTCCACCGCCCTTCGATAAATAAGGGCTGCAGTCTCCTTGATATCTTTTGGAATACCAAGTTTAGCTCCATTATCGTTTAGCATCTGCAACGCAAGGGACAGATTTCTTTCTGCTGCATTGCTGACCCTGATTCTCTGGTGCCATTTTCTTACACGGTATATCTGTGCACGGTTTTTATGTGGAATCCGTTTACCATAGTAGTCCTTGTTGGACCATGAAATTTCTGTTGCCAGTCCTTTGTCATGACTGAGAAAAGTCATTGGTGAGCCTGTTCTTGCACGCCTGTCGTCCTGTTCGGAGTCAAAAGCCCTCCATTCAGGTCCCTGATCAATAAGGGAATCCTCCAGTACCATACCACAATCGTTGCATGTCAGTTCTCCTCTCTCATAATCTTTCACAAGATGCTCCGAATTGCATTCAGGGCATCTTTTTGACCCATCTTCACTCATTTTAGAAGCCATTTGTACACCTTTATAAAGTATATAGTGCACTACATTACAGACTGTATTAAACCTTTTTGATAAGCATTTAAATTTTTCTTTCGCAATATACGAAAATTACTCTACTGCACAGCGGATTAAATTAACCTTTTTATTTGTATACAGATGGCTAAAAATAATTATTCTGGACACACGATAAGCAGGTTTATGCACCAATCCTTTAATACCATGATAAAATGTACTAATAATTTTGCGTAACATTTATATACTAACTTTGCATTAACAACAATACATGGAAGAGACATGCACAGTTATAGGTGGTAAAGGGAGAGAACTGGTAATCAAACCCCAGAAATGCCTTAAGATGAACATTGGTGTATACAACAGAAACAATTCGATCATTGGTAAAATAACGAAGATCTTTGGACCTGTGAAAAGTCCATATGCCCTTGTTACCACACGAGAAAATGTTTCCGGGGTTGAAGAAGTAACATTGAGATGTTAGAGGTGAATGAAGATGGTAGAGAATGAAAAAATTAAGAAAAATGTAGAAGAAATCCAGAAATGCCCCGAATGCGGATCCACACAGCTTGTCCGTGATTATGAAAGGGGGGAGTTAATTTGCAACAACTGTGGAATTGTCATAGATGAAAGTTTCATAGATCAGGGGGCAGAATGGAGAGCGTTCGATTCTGAGCAGAATGATGCGAGGGCCAGGACCGGGTCCCCTATGACCTTCACCATACATGATAAGGGGCTTTCAACCGATATATCCTGGAAAAACAAGGATTCATATGGGAAATCAATTCCTACAAGAAACAGGGCCCAGCTTTACAGGCTGAGGAAGTGGCAGAAAAGAATAAAGGTTTCAAACGCAGCCGAGAGGAATCTTTCACAGGCTTTGCAGGAGCTTGAGAGAATGGCTTCCAATCTCAGCATCCCCAAGGATGTCTGGGAAACAGCCGCAGTAATATACAGGAAAGCAGTCAAACAGAACATGATAAGAGGAAGGAGCATAGAAGGTGTTGTTGCAGGTTCAATATACGCTGCATGCAGAATAACTAACGTTCCAAGAACACTGGACGAGATTGCGACTGTAACCCGTGTCAAGAAGAAGGAGATCGGAAGAACCTATAGAATAATGAGCAGAT
>JAJZKL010000222.1 GCA_021804185.1 Thermoplasmata archaeon
TGAAACAAGTCGAATGGAACATAGTGCTTCATGTGCGCCTGCACTGTAAAGACAGGTGATTCAGCGTTAAGGGCAGCATACTTTGGGACAAGGGATATTCGGCCCAAGTAGATCCTGACCTGAGCCTACGTATCAGGAGATGCCTGCGAAGGCTGGGTGCACATGTTGCAAGCTTCATGGCTATATTTTGCAATTTTGAGATAAAGGAAAGGGCTATTAACACAGTAAAGCGGGAAGTGAGGTTTTAGTTGCACAACAAAGCGAAAGAATGATCTTACTATGTACAAGGAAATAATTCAAGATAGGGACATAACCAAATACATCGTATCCTACAATTCATTCAATTTTGCCAACGGTCTTGCAGGGAGCTTCCTCAACATTCTCTTTTTCAGTGCCGGAAATTTAGCTACTGTCATTGAATACCAGCTAGCCTATCAGATTTCACAACTCCTTACCTTCATCCTGTCAGGTATTATGGCCAACTACATACAGACTAAATTCATATATTCGCTGAGCTCGCCACTAAGGGCTGTTTCACTCATAGGCTCGGTTCTTATTGGGGGTATCTTCATGAATCAGTTCTTCTTTGGATTGATCTATGGGATTTCAAGTGGACTGTTCTGGGCTGGAAATGCCATCATATCCATGGAAGTAAGCAGAGGTAAGGATAGACTGGCTTTTCTATCCTTCAATTCGACTGTGGCATATATCTCTTCACTGGTATCGCCAATAATTGGAGGCGTTGCGCTGGAAATGACGCCATTCACAGGTACAATGCGTTATGTTGCTGTGTTCGCCGCAACTGCCGCGTTACTGGTATATTCCGGGGCCAGTGGACTTTTGCTCAATGTAGCCGAAAGGGAACATCCAAAAATAAAATTCCTGGATTCCATCAGAGCGAATAAACTGATAAAATGGCAATACAAAAGCTATTTTTACTTTTCATCCTTCTACGGGCTTGCCCTTTCCATAATACTCCCAGTATACATTTTTAAGATAACTGGCAGCTATACCATTGTGGGGATGTTGGTGGCATCGATGGCGGCATCAAGTGCTCTGGGAAACATCTTTACGCCTCGTATGCTGAACCGGAATTCAAACGGTCTGCTTCCATACCTGTATTCCATAGTCATTATACTCGTATCCACAGTCTTTATTGGCAATCTCAATATGCCCATTGCTGTATTATTTTTGGCTGGAGATGTGGCACTCCTCTTAACTGCGCCCATGAACAACAGATCAATGTCTAATTTCATGAATTCGGTTGATCTGTTAACTACATCATTTCCATACTGGATAAACCGTGAATATTACCTGCTGGCCGGGAGATACACTGTATTGATAACTCTACTTGTGGTCTTTGTTACATCAGGTTTCACCCATTCCCTCTACGTATTGACCATAATGTCTCTGACAGTCCTGCCAACGATTCCAGCTATCAATGCCACTTCGCAGCTTTGACAGGAAATAGTTTTCCTGATTTCTGAAACGCAATTCATTAACATTGCGAGCTCAGTGGCATTCTTGAACTCAATGTTGTTAGGTATTACAAGCGCTGATTGAAAATCCAATATACTACTTATGACGTTTCGGCAAACTATTGCTTAACAGATCATTCTCATTTGAAATGAGGTCATGAAAAATATGCCGTATTCTGTCAAATCAAAATTCATCATCTTCCACATCATCATCGTTATCCATATATTCATTGTATTCCTCTTGCTCAGAATACATGTTTTCCAGTTGCAAGTGATAGGGATAAAGTTCTGGATTGAAAAACTCACCATAGGCCTCCATGAATCCATCCTTCTTGCTTGATTTTCTCCCTTCCAGGGCTTGAAAATGCTGGTTCATTGGAACAGCCATTTCAATGGCCTCAAGCGGAATAAAACCTTCCGGTTTCTTCAGCTTTATGCGTCCCAGAGCTATCTGGCACATCTTGTGGTCAACATATTCAATTGGAAAGCTATCTCTTGCTTTCTCTATGGATTTGATTGCTTTCATGTTCTGCTGCCTGACAAGTGCTTCAAGAATGTGAAATAGATCGAAAAAGCTGTATTTCCATCCGTAGACGGAGGGATCAAATGGTCCGTCAGGCATATTTGAAATATAATCATCAAGCAATCCGGTCAGGTATGAAATAGAGGCACCGTTCCTGATGCTGCCTATGCAAAGCAGGATGGAGTCTATGGTATGCTCCAGTGGCTTCCTCTGTTCAAAGGACATCTTGGTTATCTGGTCAATCCTGGTGAGGAGATATGGAACAGCATCCTTCCCAATGTTATCTGAGATGAGCTGCGATATTTCGCTGTTGTATTTCTCGTTATCAAGCAGTTCAACAAGCTTCCTTGCCGGTTCATTGCCCCCGACACCACTTAGAATGAAGCAGCCCAGGATGAATGCAGGCTTGTCCTCATTGCTGACCAGATCCAGGGCGAGGGCGGCTGCGGCCTCCCGAAACTCTATGATGCGTGCCGCCAGTTCCTCCGCGTCCACTCTGCTCTTTTCAGTGTTTTCTTCAGAAAACTTCAGCATTCTGCTGAACAGCGTTTCAAGATCTTCCTTCTTCTCATGACTTTCCTCATTCTTCGTGGTTGATCCGGACTTTTTGCTTCCTTTCCCATTCTTCAATCTGCCCACCTCAGCACCAGCTACCCATCACATTGTACACCGGTAGAATCAACATCAGTCGACCTTTCCCTTGTGAGTTAAATACTGTTCAAATTCCTCAATCATCCATTTAATAGCTTCCTCATTGTCCAGCCACAGTGCCCCGCATGACCTCACGTATGAACTTGCCTCATCAGGCTGCCCGGGCGTTATGTAGTTAGATCTGCCGGGAATGTCAATGGCTCCAACCAGCATGGCGGGAACATATATATTTGAAGAAAACGCCTTCCTCAGAGCGGTCTTTGATTCAATTGTGACACCTGATTTCCTGAACAGCAGCAGTGATCGATTATAGTCCCAGTCCGCACCATCCTCATCATAGGTGTTCAGCAATTCCTCAGCCTTATCTGCATTGCCCTCAATCATATATATGAGCAGTAACGAATATCTCACGCCCTGGTTGTCATCTGGATTCAGTTCCAGCAGTTCTTCGTAGATGTTCTTCGCCTCATCCATTCTGCCAGAATTCCATAGCGAGAGAGCAAGACCTTCCTGAGCACGCATATATGGCCTTGTCCCTATAATCTTCCAGAAATCTCCTCTATATTCGGTGAAGGCTTTCTCGCCAAGGGTTTTTCTTGCCGCAGCAGAGGCTTTGCGGTAAAGATCTATCTTAGTTTGTGGATTCTTCTCCAGTTCCGCTAAGATCACGTAGGCATCGGCGCAATTCTCAGAGATGTCAATAGCCTTCAGGGCCATTTCCTTCCTGGCATTCCCAGTTTTCTGGCAGGCATCATATGCCATCATCTGTGCCCTGTCCTCCAGACTTTCAGGGACGTAGCTGTCAAGCTTCTCAGAGTTGTATATTTTTTCAATGAATTCATTGGCATCCCCAGCGGTTTCGAATTTTTCCCTGTCCATAAACTTGTGCATAACCCATGTGCTCTTTTCCATTACCCTTCTATCAATATTTTCCATGGGCACATTTTTGCTTGTGTGTGAGCCCCACATCTTCTTCTGTGCCATTCTCTTTCTCTTGGCGGATCCCATTTTCAATCCCCCCTGATAATCTGAGTGCTGAACATTTCACTAAAAACCC
>JAJZKL010000223.1 GCA_021804185.1 Thermoplasmata archaeon
GAATCCTGCCCTCCCAAGTTCCTTGAAAAGTGTCAGAGAGGTATAATAATTCACAGTAAAATTGCCTCCCTCAGTGGATTCCTCATCCCTGATGAGATCCATTTCACCAATCCTTGTCGCCAGAAAAATGACAGCGTCCTTCTTCATAATCCTTCTTGATTCTGATAATACTCTTGAGAGATCCTTATGATTTATGTGAGAAAGGACCGCAACATTCCAGATTCCATCGAAGGTTTGATCAGGAAAGTCAAGGTGACGGACATCCATCTTAAGAAATGTGCACTGTGGGTTCTTCTTAGCAGCTATTTTCAACATTTCTTCGGAGGAATCTATTCCCGTTACTGTGTAACCCCTATTTATAAAATATTGGCAAAATCGACCTGTACCGCATCCCGAGTCCAGTACATGTCCATGGGCTTTCGTGTAACCAGTGAATTTTGAGAACCTCTCAGAAGCTTTCGAGTTTAGCACATTTTTGTCCCATGTTCGTTCATAGTTACTGGCGACATCCGCCGAAGAATAGTGATCCGTGCCTGATTCACCTTCCTCATCTTTCTCTGGAAACGTCATCATCACCTTTACAAAACTCCTCCTTATGTATTTTGAGTTAAATACTCTGCACTATTCGGCATCAAGAATTGCGTACCCTCCTGATAAAATACTCAGATTTTGGTGGAAAACCTAACCCTGAATTATAGCTCCTGCCCTGCCCCTTAAATAGCCAGAAATTATGATCCATCACGGAAAAGAAAGAGGAAAAGGTATCCAGGGTCACTGATCATATGGCGAACGAAAGAACCTACCTGGCGTGGGTTCGCACCGGGATAACCGTAATTGCACTGGGTTTCGTGGTCGCCAAATTTGGAATAATAATCAAGGAACTGGTGCCAGGTGCACCTGCAACCTCATATCACCTTTCATCGGGGATTGGAATCGTTCTCGTCATAGCCGGAGGACTCATGCAGATACTGGCACTGCGCAGCTTCCTCAGGAATAGAAAGAGCATTGAATCCGGTACGTTCAAGCCTTCCTCGCTGGGTGAGATATTGGTGGGCATTGTAACACTCCTGATAGCGGTGTTGCTCATCGCATACATGGTACTGACCTTATAGTGTGCCTTCAATTTATTCCCACAGGATCAGTCAGAACCTTATGGTAATAAGCCTGCTTAATGGTGTATCGGCAACCATGCTTCAGAAGTGGCATTCGCATTCACCCTCTATTAGGACTTCAGTTTATGCTGATGTTATGGGGATGGATACCTCAGGGTTAACGGGGAATGTCCAATAGTTCTGTTCCAAAAATGGGGGCAGGGTTATTTTTTGCCCTTGCTAGGGAAAGATCTATAGGCCGGATTATTGGGATTCATCTGGTTGCTGCGGTTGTCCGCCGCATTTCTAGAATCCCCTGACGTCTGGTTGAAGACATCTGATCTTTGGTCATTCGGAGAACGTTTTTTCTCTTCTGACATTTTGCTCCAAATTATAACCTAGTCACAGGCTAATACTTTTGCATCAGGTTATACGTCAATTTCCGAATGAATCAAGAATCAGTTGGCTTTACGGAGTATCGGTGTCTGTGGGCATGCATAAGGCCATAAAGATCATGCGACAGCCACATTCGTGTTCAGATGTTATTCCAAAAAATGTTCCGATTTAAGGATAATTCGCCAGTACAATAGTCGCTGTATGCTTTAACATATTAGTCCATACATTATTATAGATAAGGTTTTATTCAAACAATAGGTATCTAATACATATCTTCCCGAAAGTGTGAACTCGAAGTGATGGTCTCATTTCCGGAAAGCTGATGGGAAGGCGAATCAAATATGGAAATAAAAACCATTTTGAAACCCGATAAAGAGTTTTTTAGCCGTGATCCTGTAAATCTTTGGAAATTCAGGATTCCTTCGGGCAGGGTGCATGTTATACCGGAGAGATGCAAGGAATGCGAATACTGCTGGAATTATTGCCCGCAGAAGATACTGGAAAAATCAGATTCAACAAACAGGCATGGCTATCATCCTCCCCGCGTAAAGGAAGGGATGACAGAAAAGTGTGTTGCCTGCGGCATGTGTGAATCGATCTGTCCCGAGTTCGCAATTTTTGTGGAGGAGGTCAGACAGAAATGAAGAAGTTCATAAATAAAGGCCAGCACTTCATGAATGGCAACTACGCCTGTGTTGAAGCTGCAATTCTTGCCGGATGCAGATTCTACGGTGGGTACCCGATAACTCCCTCGTCAGAGATTCTGGAGGGAATGAGCGCGAGGCTTCCCGAAGTTGGTGGTCATTTTATTGAGATGGAGGATGAAATAGGAAGCATTGCCGCTGTTCTTGGCGCATCAAATGCCGGCCTCAAGGCCATGACTGCCACCTCGGGTCCCGGATTTTCCCTCATGCAGGAAGGCATCGGTCTGGCGATGATCACCGAAACACCGTGCGTAATAGTGGATGAAATGCGTGCCGGCCCTTCAACAGGTATCCCTACGAGAGTCAGTCAGGGGGACGTGATGCAGGGACGCTGGGGTACACACGGCGACGTTGAGACGATTGCCTATGCTCCCAACAGCGTCCAGGAGATGTTCGATCTGACCATAGAGGCGTTCAACCAGTCAGAAAACTACAGGCAGCCTGTCTTCATCATGGCTGATCAGGTCGTTGGGCACATGAGCGAAAAGATCGTTATCAACGATCCTGATGAATACCACGTGACCGAGAGGATAACAAGGAACTCCCATGACGATAGCATGACCGTCTTCGATTATTCAAGGGACTTCACGCCCATGTTTCTTCCGGGAAAGGGTTTTCACGGAATGGTTGACAGCTTGAGCCATGATGAACGTGGATACCCCTCCAACAGTCCCGAGGTAGGGGACATGATGATGGGACACCTTCTCGGGAAGATCAGGAACAACCGGGACAAGATAGTGAGGTATGAGGAGTTCATGCTGGAAGATGCTGATATAGTAATAGTGGCGTATGGAATTCTCTCCAGGGTGGCGGAACGTGTCGTCACTGACGGCAGAAAGAACGGGCTCAAGATTGGCATGTTTCGCCCTGTTACCCTGTGGCCATTCCCTGACCACGAGATCGAAAGATTAAGTGAAAATGCAGAAAGAATTGTGGTCGCAGAAATCAACTATGGCCAGTATTCCCATCCCGTCAGGGAATATTCCCGAATCCCGGTGGAAGAAATCCACTTTATTCCGGCGGCCCTGCCAAGTCCCGAGGCAATGCTCAGGTCTGTCCTGAAATCTCCTGAGCCTCGCGCCATAAAAGGCGGTGTTTCGAAATGAGCATTTCTCACGCACAAAATGTGCCCCGTTTCCTGATACATGCCGCCATCTTTTACGGGATTTACGGAGAAAAAAATGGAGGATGTGGCATTGGAAATTGAATATGATCACCCTAAAAGCAGATATCTCAGGACTGAACGGCTTCCACATATCTGGTGCCCGGGATGCGGCATCGGAATAGTCCTCAATTCTTATCTAGAAGCAGTCGGCAAATCGGGTATTCCGGCAGAAGATATCGTGCTGGTATCAGGAATAGGCTGCACAGCCAGGCTTCCGGGTTACTCCAATATTGACAGCTACCACACAATTCACGGCAGGGGCATAGCGTTTGCCACCGGCATGAAAGTTGCCAACCCCGCGCTGAGGGTGTCGGTAATCAGCGGAGACGGTGACCTCTTCAACATAGGC
>JAJZKL010000224.1 GCA_021804185.1 Thermoplasmata archaeon
TTTTAAGGTTTTTTATCAGGTAATATTTTAGACAGATGACAATTTATCAGGTATAACAATCATGTTGCCTGGATGAGCCCCATTTCCCTGATATTCAATGACTGTAGATGCACAGGCTTGACCAGATAAATATGGACAGCCCCACTGGCAACGCCCGCAGCCATATTCACTCCGGTAAAATTCCATGAAGAGAGACTGCTGGTGAAGGCATAACTGGCAAGTGAATTGTTGAATTGCACATACAGAGCATGGTTCCACGCTTCATAGAAAGTACTGTTTATACTGTACGACATGGAATGCAGCGTTATGTTTGATACTGCGACAATCTGCCCGGAATAAACCGAGAGGCTATTGTTGGAAAGTGAAATCTGCGGCCCATTGGAGATCATGAAGGAGAGAGTTGCCGGACTGGTGCCGGAAAATGTTTCGTTGTGCCCGGATATGCCGAAAATATCCATTCCAAGGGTCGATGGTGTCACGGTAATTGGCAGCGGCCCAAGGAACGAGGCTGGTTGTGATGATCCATAGGATTCCAGGAGTGCTCCATCTTCTATTATATAATTTATCGCAGTTATGTACTGCATCTGGCTTCCGGATTGAACCTCTCCTGCTGTTGTGATATTTTGCTGCACATATACAGTCCTGGAAGCCGATGAATTCGTGACCGTATATGAGAAATTCACTGAAAGCTGAGAATGGTATGATGCCCCGGATGAATATATGGACACGGAAGTGTCTGTTGCAGGCTCAAATGGAGGAGCTCCGCCTATTCCCAGTGGAATTGTCTCTGTTATGGTTGATCCGTTTCCTGACTGTGGAGAGTGCATCTGGGAAACCAGGTCAGAAAATGCGGTTCTTTCACTGATCTGGAAACTGCTTTCATTGGATGCTGTTGTGGTTGGGATATACCACGCAAGAAATCCAGTAAATGCAACTATAACAACTGCTATGAGAAGGATCGTCCCTATGATCTCAGCAACGGCGTTATCCTGACCATCAGGCTTTATTCTGGCAAATCTGGGAACTTTCAACACCATGTGATTGTACTTGTGCCTTAATTAATTATCTGCAGAGTCAATCTGTACAGAAAAGTTTCATGCCAGTACATTCAGATTTTCATTTGACCTCCGTATGGATTCATCAGCCACCAGAGTATCACTCCTCTGGAAAGTTTTTAGGACATCATGCCAATAAACCCATGTGTCGATATCACCCATAGAATACAGATATGGCAGAGATGCCGTAAAATCCATATTTTCTGAGGAGTCAAAGCTTCGCCATATGCTGAAAGTTGAAAAATTCCTGGCCCAGGCAGAAGCAGAGCATAACCTGATTCCCAGAGAAGCCTACATTGACATAGAGAATGTTGTGGATTCCAACGCTGTTAAAGTGCAGAGGGTCAGGGAAATAGAGGCTGAAATAAAGCATGATATTATGGCAATGGTGCGGGCACTGACCGAGAAATGCCATGAAGGGGCAAGCTATGTCCATTTTGGAGTCACTTCCAACGATATAATAGATACAGCAACAGCCCTGCAGATACAGGAGTTCTATGCTTACCTCCAGGATGATCTTTCAAGGATTCAGAATGCTATGTCCTCACTTGTAAGGAAGCACAAGGATTCAGTAATGCTTGGAAGAACCCACGGGCAACACGCCAGTCCAATCACATTTGGACTGAAGATGGCTGTTTATCTCTCAGAGATGAACCGGCACGTTATAAGAGTGAAAGAAACAAGAAAGAGGATACTTGCCGGTAAGATAATGGGACCAGTTGGAACAGGCGCCGCCCTTGGAGACGCAGCAATTGAAATCCAGGACCGGGTTATGGAGTTGCTTGGGCTTGTTCCGGAAAGCGCATCATCTCAGGTTGTCAATAGAGACAGGTACATCGAGTTCCTGTCTGTAATCAATGGCATAGTGACTTCGCTTGAGAAGGTTGCCACAGAGATCAGGAACCTGCAGAGACCAGAGATTGGTGAGGTTTCTGAATTTTTTGATATGGAAAAGCAGGTCGGATCGAGCTCAATGCCCAGCAAGGTCAACCCAATCAATTCCGAGAACGTTTGCAGTATCTCGCGTCTTGTCCGGAGTTTCATAATACCTGAATACGAGGGGGCTGTCACCTGGCATGAACGTGACCTTACAAACAGTGCTGCTGAAAGGTTCATAATTCCATACGTATGCATCCTTTCGGACCATGCAATGGTTAAGATGGCCGAGATTCTTGAAACTCTGCTTGTCTTTCCTGAGAGGATGCTACAGAATCTCATGGATGATGATTTTGTCCTTTCCGAAAGGCTGGTTTCGGAAATGACCAGGGCAGGAGTTCCACGCCAGGAGGCGCATGAACTGGTGAGGGAGGCTGCCATGAGGGCACATGCAACACATTCGTCGCTATTGAAGACACTCAAGGATGGGGGCTACCTTAAAAGGCTTCCCCGGGGTGTTGAGCAGGGACTTGCCGACCCCAGAACATTCACTGGAAGTGCCTCCAGGATATGCGAAAGGGTACTCCAGGAAACCCTCATTATCAATGCTGGAAAGGATGGTGGAAACACATGAACTCTCTTCATACTGAAAGGCTGCTGAAGGACGATATTATCTCCGACCTCACCACCGAGGAAAAGTCAATATCAGGGCTCCAGAAATCTCTTGAGGAAAAGGGGAGATCTCTACATCGCCTGGTCCTTACGGGGTATCTCAAGGCAATGGTGGATTCCGGTTTCCTGCGTGAGAAGGAGATAAAACCTTCAAGGATTTATTCAATCAACCAGAACGGAAGCCGCGATATCTATGATCTTGTTGGCCTGGCAGTAACAAGAACAGGGAGTGAAGATTCGGGCGGTGACGCACTCCTCGTGCTTAACTACCTGTTCAACAGACCTATATTTGCCAGGGAGCTGGAGCGTTGCAACGTGGATCCAGCAAGGGATTACAGGAAGGTAATGTCCCCAAAAAAAATGGAAATGATCGAGAAACTAGGCGACCAGGGAATAAAGATACCGCAGTCCAACACAATGATGGAGCCAGAGACCAGGGACCTGTCCAGATTAATGAGAATACTCAGGGAAATTATCTATATCTCAATGGATCTGAAACGTTTCTCGCCTGCTGATCAGGACAACGTTCAGACAACCCTTGACTGAACAAGCTCAGCATCGTCTATGATAAGGTATCCATGGGAACCTTCCCATATCTTGTGGGACCGGCTGATGCTTATGCTGCATCCATACGCAGAATGCACAAAGCTTTCATATTCCCCACCTTCCCCGGCTATGTTAATCCCATAGCGCTTGTTCCTGCTCTCCAGATCCCTGAGGAAATCATCATCTATGGATCTTCCTATATCTTTTTCAGTGAAGCCCTCTGCTGACACGGAAACAATAATTGCGCCTATTCCCCTCAGTATAAGCTCCCTGATGATGTCTGACTGATCTTTGTGCCAGAGCGGCGTGAATGATTCCATTCCTATTTCAGTGCATAATTTTTCCAGACGTGTCTTCTGGTACTCCGAGGCAATGGCCCCAGAGATCAGTTCATCATAACCTTGCTTCCTTAGATCGGTCAGAGTGGAAGCCAACCTGTCTTCGGAAACACTCATCCATGGAGTTCCACGCATTCCGGCCACAAGTTCAGCTTTTGATGCGTTCGGGTAATGATACATCAATGAGAATTCCTCTGGTATTACAGTT
>JAJZKL010000225.1 GCA_021804185.1 Thermoplasmata archaeon
AATTTTCATCGAATATCATGGCAATCTTATCCCTGTCAAAGGGTTTTTTCGGAGGATTGTTCAAGAGTTCCGGATGGAGACCGGCAATGTCTAGCATTATTACTTTATCCACTTTCACATTTACTATGTCTCCGGGTTCAACACGCTGTACCGGATTTTCAGAATGATCCTGAAATATTTTTTCCACTATATTCAAGAGTAATACCTTCCATGGTACGCAGTACCATTCATTTCTCAGGGCTGATTCCATCAAGGATAAAAGTTATTTCGCATTTTTAGGAAAAACTATTCGAATTTCGTATTATGGCTATTTCTCCGCGTCTATGAGGTATAGTCCGTCACTTTACTGATGTATCTTAAATAAGCTTTATGAAAATTTACGATATTTACACCAATAATGCTAAGTTGTGTCTATGACATACGTGCTCCTGATATTCCGATGAAAATTTCTGTGTTGGGTGGCGGGACTATAGGATCTGCTATCGCTGAAGCACTCCATAAGAACGGGCACAATGTGACAGTTACAAGGAGGTCTGTAGAAAAGATCAGTGGCCTGGCTAAGATGGGAATTCAGGTTACCTCAAGAAACGATAAAGCGGCAGAGGATTCCGAGATCATAATAATTGCAATGAAACCTTATGACGCACTGGCTGTTCTCAAGGAGCTTTCCGGGGCCACGAAAGGAAAACTTGTTATTTCCATGGTCGCAGCAGTTAAGGAAAAGCAGATCAGGTCTCTGATCCCGGAAGCAACAGTCGTGAGAGCGATGACCAATGTCGCAGCGAGGGTTGGAGGCGGTTTTACAGTTTATTGCTCAAAGAGCCTGACTGAGGAAAACGAGAAAAATGTGGTGGAACTTCTCAAATGCTTCGGCGAGACCGAGAAAGTGGAAGAAAAGTATATGGATGCCCTGACTGCGCTTGGTGGAAGTGGGCCTGCCTACATTTTTACCATAATTGAGGCGATGGTTTACGGAGGTCTTAAGGTGGGTCTTCCAAGGGATCTTGCACTCAGGGACTCTTATCAGACCATCATGGGCGCTGCTAAACTGGTTGCGGAAAGCGGAGATCATCCTTCACAACTCAAGGACCTGGTTACGACACCGGGAGGGGTCACAATAGATGCACTGTACGAACTGGAAGATTCCGGTATTAGAACTGCTTTCATGAGAGCCATTGAAGCAGCCACTGACAAAGCAAGAATGATTTCCGACGCGTTAGAGAATTTTGACGGGCAGCAGAAATGAATTAATCTGCAACTCCGGACTTTTGCGGATTCTGTAACATTTCGCTGTTTCCCCGGTCAGTTAAGCGGAGAATGTGGTATACACCGGGATTTCCGCTATTGCGTTATCCCTCCAATTAACTCCATGAAGACCGGAATCCCTCAGTAATCGTTAATTGTCATCAAAACTTAAGTAGTCTGAACGCGTTTACAATTTAGTCCAATGTTAATTCATGAAATTAACGGCATACTGAACAACTCATGCGAAATCTCGTTTTCAACGGAATCGGAGGTCTCAAAATTCTCCAGAGAACATGATATCAGACTTCAGACGAATCTCTTCCTTGAAAATGGAGATAAAGTCAGAGTAATGCATTTTCTTCCCAAAATAGAAAAAGAAACCAAAGAGATTCAATTTCTTTTAACCAGATTTGGCGCCAAAACCGTAGAAGGGATAAAATGTCTTCCTGTTACATACCATAATTCAATTTTTGCCAGGCTTCTCTTTTCACTCCACGAACTGCCGTCTGTGGCTATGGATCATGTATTCCTCGATTCCGGTAGATATCACGTAATTTTCAGATTCCATGATACGGATCAGAGAAAAGTGGCAAATGCCCTCCTGGACGCATCTTTGTATCTCAACGAATTCAGGATTGACGAACTGGAACAGGGTGTACCGCCTCTTGAGACGTTCAAGAAACTCAGCCAGTTTGAGCCGCTTTATTATGCTGAAATGAGTACCATCCCACCTGATGCAGAGATAATAGGCATGAAAGACACGTACAGAACCAACAGCTGGATCAGACAGATAAAAATTGAGACCCATGACGTAAATATCATGGGCGTTTACAAATTTACAGGTGCCGTAAAGGGGACAGAGGGACTGACCCAAATTTCAGAAAAGGACAAACTTTACTCGGCTCAGGTGCGCAACCGGTTTCTTCTTAACCTCATTTCAAAGTCTTACGAAATACCTGTGACCGTATACAAAAGAATTCAATCGTTCGACGGAAAGGAGATGAAATTCGGGGTGATGGTCCCTGAAGTTTGCCTCAGCTCATTCTTAAAGATGTGGGCGAACACGAGGGAAACGATGCCGGGATGGGAACAGTCCGTATCGTATGTCAAAAAACTGAACTACATGTGAAACAACAGCTGAAACTACTCTCAGATCCAGTTCATAATCCCGGTGTCATTGGCAACCCTGATCTGAATATTTATGCAAAGTGGACATTATGTCTTGCTTTTACTCCTATTTTAAGTAAAATGAATATTTTTTCCAGTCAATGTTCATAACATATGCACCAATGAGTCAAAAATGCTGTTAATTCTGGTCCTGATAATAATCGGAATGAGTGTTGGAGCTCTTACCGGAATCACGGGCGCAAGTGGTGTTGTCGTGGTGGTGCCGATACTCACCATCCTGGGACTCAGCTTTCAGGAGGCCGTAGGTTCAAGTCTCCTGGTGGATGTAATCACGACTGCCATAGTCATTTACACATACATGAAAAAGAAAAGCGCATCCGTGACCATTGCTCTTATGATGGGACTGGGCGCAGTTCTGGGTGCACAAATAGGGGCGAGGATAGCAGTATCCGTTGACCAGCTACCGCTGGAAATACTCTTCATAGCTCTTGCCGTAATAATGGGGTATCATGCCTTCAGAAGATCCTATGGAAAGGGAGGAGAGGTCCGGAGGAGTTTTGAGCTTAAGGGAAATCCTGCACTGATCATTGTCTTCCTGCTGAGCATTCCCGTCGGAGTCCTTACAGGGACTCTTGGAACAAGCGGAGGAATAATGTTTCTGGGCATCATTATGCTGATTTTTCCCATGAGTGCCCAGAAGATGATCGGCACCGCCACGCTTGCGATGATGCTCTCTGCAATCAGTGGAGTTATAGGTTATGCCTATTTCGGAAGAATAGATGTCCTGTATGCCGTTATAATTGGAGCTGTTTCATTTGTATCGGGCTACTTTTTTTCAATACTTGCTCACAGCATTGACGAAAGGGTGATTTACAGGGTGCTCGGCTCTGTCTTTGAAATAGTGGCATTTATAGAACTTTTAAAGATAACGGCCCTGATGCCAGTTGTCTGATTCCGACTATTTCCATTCGACAATGAACGCACATCAAGTCCTCAAGTAGCTGTCCTGTCCCGCCTGCCAGTCTTTCCTAGGGGGGCTGAAGCTGTCCACTACTTCAGATTCCTCCAGGGCGAGAACAAAATGCGGAACCTCGGGAGGTATGACCAGACTCTCATCCCTGTTCAAAACGAATGCCCGATCATTGATTCTTACTTCTATCGAACCCCTCATTACCCAGCTAATCTGTTCATTCTCGTGCTTATGTTCGGGAACCGAAGATCCCTTGTCCAGATATACCCTGGCAATGGTCATGTTCTCTGGAGAATTTTGAGACCTCCGATTCCGTTGAAAACGAGATTTCGC
>JAJZKL010000226.1 GCA_021804185.1 Thermoplasmata archaeon
CATGGATATTGGAAATAATTTTATATGTTTTGCTCTTTAATTGTTATCAAGCCAGCTGGAATTACTTCCTCCTCCTGGACAGAAGGCCTGCCAGGCCGAAAATTGCGATTACTGCAACTAGGCCACCCATATAATAGAGATCATTGCCTGATGTTTTAGGCGTAAGTGCCTGGGGATTTACTGAGATATTCAGGCTGATGTTGATGTTCACGTATGTTACGGATGAAATAGTTATGTTTTTGGCGTATGGACTGTAGCCATTAAGAGAAGCAAAAATGTAGTATGTTCCGTTTTTGACCGATATATTGAAGCTGCCACCAGTTACATTTACTGTTTTTCCGTTTATTTCGAGAATTGCATTTGAAGGGCTAATTTTACCATGTATGTAGGAGTAATGGATGAAGACGACTGCTTCTGTCACGTTTGATCCTGAAACAGTCACGTTGTATTCAGGTTGCTTTTCGTAATAGGATGAGTTTGAAGATACACTGAATGGATATGTGCCATTTGTAACGCTAAGGTTTGTGCTGTTTCCTGAAGAAGACGACGAAATGCCGGTTGTACTGTTTACATACCACAGAGTGCCAGGTTCGAGTCCGGTCTCGCTGAAAGTTATATTATACCTGACTTCGCTGAATTGCACATTTTGAATTGCTCCCTCACCGGAAACTTTCAGGGACCCGTTATAAGATGGACGGTAAATCTTCAGCGTTGTGCTGACGTTGTAATAATATGTTCCATTTGGCAGATAAACTGTATATTCACTCCCAGTAATTCTACCAGATGAGCTTTTCCCAGTTATGTTGACAAACCATCCTGTTCCAGTCGGAAGCCCACTCTCTGAAAAGGTTACTTTATAGAACCCATTTGCGTCAAGCTGTTTGTAAGAACCTGCAGTTACATTGACGCTTGTGTTCCATACAGGCGCACCGGGATTAGAGGAATTGTACAAAATAAGGGAATAGTTCCCTGCCCCAAGGGTCAGATTTATGTTGTAATCCTGGAAATCATGATTGTGCCCACCAACAGAAAGTGTACCGTTTTTGACTGTAGAGGTAATGTTAAGTATGCCTATATCACTGTAATTGTAGATCTGTCCAAGAGTCCCGGATCCGGCTGTTTCTTCTGCGAATATGGAACCTGAATGCGTGAAATAACGCGCAACTGATGAAACATTACATATTCCTTCTGCTGTATCGCTCCCATGGTTGAAGGCGTTGCTTATCATCTGGTAGTTGTGACCATTCCAGTACTCTAGCTTCATAGAAAGGTTCGACGAAATATCTTTAGTGTCAGAACCTCCACCTGGTCCCCCCATGATAAGCTCTGCATCGTAATATGTTCCAAATGGGTTGTAAGTTGATCCATTGACGGTGAACCCAAGATCAGAGGTCACACTATTTGCAAATATGAATGAAGGGTTATCGTAGGTTATCCAACCGTATCCGTCATTGTACTGGAAAACTACTTCTGGATTTCCATTGCTGTTTGTCTCTGATAATACTTTCATCTCCAATTCTGTTGGAAAAGCAATGTTTATTTCATTGCCAGGAAGAGTAGAGCTAGCCACAGCGTAATAGAACCCGGTGGAACCTGATATTGCAACAGTTCCATTGCCAGAAATTGTGGACTTATGCATCTCTGCCGAACTGGATGAAAAGTTCCACACATTATCTATAAAGCAGATTGAATGGGGACTGCTGGTATTGACAAACGCCACATCCTGAATCCAGTAATCGTATTCATTCCCTGCATCGTAGAATTCAAGATTTACGTTCATCTGGAAACTCAAAGATTTCCCCACAGTGTTGTTGGTTGAGTTGTCAGTGCTCAGGGATGTTATATTGACTTTCCCCAGAAAAGACGGAGTTGAATAAGAATAGGAGTTGTACCCGGAAAGGCTTTGCGTGCTGAGACCGTAATCAGCAATTCCCATTGGGGCAGGTTCAGAAACATATTGACGTTGTGGATTCACGGACAAGTTTGTTGCTGATGCGTAGAAATTTTTTACCGGCACAAAATTTGTGAGATTTGAGCCTCCTTGCAAAACGGAATTGCTTTTCAATGATGTAATATTGTGACTTGACGAATCTGACCCGGATAGGCCTGCTATGTCAGTGGGTGACAAAGTAATACTCTGAACTGAATCGTGCGGAGACCCGGATACCTGACCGGCCTGGGAAACAGAGTTCCATGCAGGCATGACCATCAGAATAGCCATTAAAACCAGTATTGTAACATTTCTGGAAATTGTGAATTTCATTAATATTTCATGGTGAAAAACCGCAAACCTTTATATTATTTTCAGTAAGGTGTTTCGCATATTTCACCTGATCTTTATCTTTTGAGACCAGATGAATAAAATACAATATAGGCCCCCGCAACGACCAAGACTTTTTGGTAATTTTCCATATTTTTTGATGGTTTTACTCTGTGCGTTTTATGATATGATATCCGTATTGCGTTTTGATAATGCCTGAAACTTCTCCTTTCTTCAATGCAAAAGCTGCTTTATCGAACTCTTTCACCATTGCCCCTCTTTTGAAAAATCCCAGGTCCCCACCGCGTTTACGGCTTCCATCCATAGAATATTGTTCGGCAAGTTTTGGGAAACTCTCACCTTTGTTAATCTTCTCAATCACTTCCTTAGCAGTGCTTTCCTTCTGAACCAGGATGTGAGAACATCGTATTTTTTCTGTCATTATGTTATCCATTACTTCATTGCATATATTGTGTTTTATCAGGTAGATATATTTTTTCTGATTTAAAAGGCAACTACTTTTTGATTGACAGCGATCTCTTTTATTATTTTATAGCAAATTTCTAATGCATAAAGTAAAAAAAATTACAATCATTTTCCTCTAGATGAACAGTAAGATTCTGATTCAGAAAATGATATGAGGTACCTCCAAATATGTATTATAACAATAAATTTCGCACTATACAGCATAAAAACTTAATAGCTTTTAAGTATTGTTAATAGAATGCTGATCAGAGACATAGACAAAAAGCTTGACATGAGGCTTGTCCTGAAGGTCAGGCAGTCCACTGAACTTTTCCATGCAACCTCTGATCTGGGAATGAAGCTCCCCACATACATTTACGGGGTTGACGGTAAGGCATGGATCAGCACATATTTTCCCAAGAACATTAGAGGGAACAGCGTCAATCTTCTGCTGAACAAATTCAATGCAGTGGAGAAGGAGGATTCTTACGTCGTGGATTCAAGGATAAACAACGTTGAGGATCTGGCAATCATAGGAAAGCTCATAGATCTGCCATCATTTGTAATAAACAGGGCAGACATAAGCAAAGGCTTCCTGAACATATACTCCAGGTTTCATGGCAGTGAGATGGAGAAGGTTTCCGATCTGCTTTCTGAATACACTTCTGACACTGAGAACTCAAGGGTTGAGTGGATGGGCCCAAGCCCTGGCATAATGAAGACAATGGATCTTATCAATTCTGAATACCCCGTGTCGCTTGTAACATACGAGTTCCCCCTTGACGGCGAATCTGAAAACATAGATTCAATTACAGGCAGACAGGATGTGGTTGCTGAGCTCAAGAACAGCGAAAGCAAAAACTCTAAACTCAAGCTGATTGTATATTCTGATGATTTAATACCCCCTGACACGCCGGGAATACATCCCATTTCAACCCATG
>JAJZKL010000227.1 GCA_021804185.1 Thermoplasmata archaeon
GGTTTTGATCTCAATGGGTCAGAGAAAATAGCAGTATCACTGTCGACCTCTATGTTGTAAATTATCCTTGAGTAGTCTCCCCAGACGAATTTTATGTTATTCCTCATGGAGACTTCGCTGTTCATTATGGACATCTCGTATCTCTCGCTGTTGATTTCAAAGCCTGTCACCATGTCCGCAAATTTGGAGAAACTTATGGCCTGCATGCCTGAGCCTGATCCAACGTCGATGACCTTCTGCTGCTTTATCCTGCCTGCGCGGTAGTCTCCTACAATTTCTGGCGTTGAAAAACTCGAGGAATAGATATCCATCCAGAGGCGGTTCCAGTTCCTGAACTTCTTTTCTATATTGATTCTGGCCTTTGCTATTTCCGTGTAAAGGGCTGATGCTGACTTTGAGGACCCGGACTGATCCATTATTGTCCTGATGCTGTGGCCGCTCCTCATGAGGTCTATGATTTCATCTATCCTCAGATTTGCCTCATCCCTGATCCTTGAATCCTTTCTCAATTTAGACAGCAATTTTACCTGTTCCGGCTTCGTATTTAATCCACGGGCTATTTAAGGAAGCTTATTCAACTTTACTTTTGCTGTCTAAATTGAGAAAGGATTCCTTTCTCAATTTAGACAGCAATTTTACCTGTTCCGGCTTCGTATTTAATCCACGGGCTATTTAAGGAAGCTTATTCAACTTTACTTTTGCTGTCGTCAAAAATTCTTCCTTTATGCAATTGAGGGAAAGGTAATAATTGATCCATGGAATAAAGGGGCATGGAACCGGTAAGGATAGGAAAGGTCAAGGAAGTTTATGATGAAGGGGAAACACTGTTATTCAAGTTCACGGACAAGATCTCCGTGTTTGACAAGATAATACCGAGCCTTATTCCGGGAAAGGGGGAATCACTTTGCCGTACCTCTGCGTTCTGGTTCAGGTACATAAAGGAATCTGCACACGTTGAAACAGATTTCATAGAGATGCCTGCGAAAAACCAGATGAGGGTTACAAAGTTCTTTATTCCTGAGGGAAAAGGAAATCCGGATGAGATAGAATACCTGATTCCGCTTGAATTCATAACAAGGTATTATGTTGCTGGCACCCTATTTGACCGGCTTAAATCGGGCAAGATCAAGCCGGAAGACATAGGGCTGAACAGCATGCCGAAATACGGTGACGAGCTGGATGATCCATATTTCGAGGTCACGACAAAATTTGAGAAATTCGACAGGCCCCTCACCACAGGGGAGTGCATTGAGATAGGCGGAATGACGAGAATGGAACTTATCAACATCAGGGAGACGCTTTTCAAGGTTGACAGAAGAATAAACAAGCATGTCCTGAAAAATGGCCTTATACACGTAGACGGCAAGAAGGAGATCGCGTTTGATGCCGGCCGTGATCCTGTACTTGTTGATACATTTGGAACTCTTGATGAGGACAGGTTCTGGGAAAAGAAAGATTATGACAATGGCGTGATAAAGGATCTCAGCAAGGAATCCATAAGGCAGTATTACAGGTCAACAGGTTACCATGATAAACTTTATTCAGCAAGAGAGAAGAATCTCCCAGAACCGGATATACCGGCTCTACCGCCGGAACTCATAAAACAGACCTCTGACCTTTACATGAAAATGTACGAGAGAATCACTGGAGAGAAATGGTAGGATTCACTGTATTCCAAGTTCCACCTGGGTTTCCACGTAATGCCACAGATGATGCTCTATTTCATAACTCCACAGGGATTCCGGTATATCTTCATACTCAAGCATTGGCTTAGAAAATATTGGATCAACGGAAGACTCATCCGGAGAATTGCACCATTTTGAAACCCCCATCCTTATCTTGAATGACAGGGGAGTTCCCTCGATTGTTATTGTGAATGCCCCCTCCTTGGCAAGCAAGGATCTGAAAATTCCACCTTTCCTTGCCTGTATGAATGCACCCCTGGGAAGATGAAGAACCTGGGTCTTGAAATTTTCCTCCTTGAAGAAATCCTCTATTGCATCAGCCAGTTTTGATATGTTTACATTCTTTCCTACGTATTCCCGCATTGCGTATTTCATCTGATTCCATCCGTTATGCCATTAAGGTTTATCTGCATTGTTGTCTAATGGTAAGCATGATACCATCAGATCAGTATTTCTCTTCAGTCAGGCACCTTGTGAAAGAATCTGATCCTTCCAGATTTGTCTCCATTGATATTGAGACCCTGGTGAGAGGAAAGGATCGTTTTCTTACAGGAGAACCATTGATTGCCATAACTGTCAGCAGCAATTACATGGACCCAGTTACTAAAATATTCATGGCAGTTGCTGAAACTGTCTCGGAAGAGAAGAGAATAATGATTGCCCTGGACGATTACCTGAAAAAGACGGACCCTGTATGCATAATGGGTTATAACCACATATCATATGACATACCGCTTCTGCAGATGAAACTGCGCAGATTGGATTTTCCTGAAAGATTGTGGAATATAGGCAATTATTTCGGTTCAACTGTTCTTGTTGACATGATGTATGTCATTGCGCGCGATCTGGAAATGCAAACCGGAGAATACAGGATAAGAAAACTGGGAGAGGTGGTGTCAAGACATGAATATTCCAAACTCCCAATGAACCGGAAAAAGGAACTTGTCCAGATGGACGGAAAAAATGTCGGTGAGGCCATAGAGTTCCTATGGAAAAACCAGAATGAAAAATTTCTTCAATACTGCAGAGGCGATACGGAAGATCTTCTTCACATATTCAGGGACATATTCCTGAAACAATGATCAGAATGTTCCAAATCTTGCTATAACATCAGAGAGATTATCCATGTAGTCCTTGAAAATCCTGATTATATCCCTGGAAGTTATGACCCCAACCAGCTTCCCGTTTTCTATTACAGGTATTCTCCTGATTCCATTCTTGCTCATCATAACCGTGATTTTGTCAGTTGGTGTTTTTGGGTCCACAGAAATAATCGGGAATGCCATGAGTTCTCCCATGGTTACTTTTGCCGGGTCAACTCCCTTTGAGATTACCTTGTTAACGTAATCCCATTCTGTTACCATCCCATGTGGCTTTCCCTCCTTGTCCTTTACAACGACAAAGCCGACGTGGTCATTGCTCATGATTTTTGAGGCCTCAAGCGCAGTAGTTTCTTCGCTGAGCATGTTTGTGTATTCTTTCATTATATCCTTAGCATAAAGAACCATGAGTGAGTATTCGTTCTGGATATATAGTTATTCATCTCGTGGTTGATATATGAAAATTTGTAACATTGCAGCATCTTCGCAGAGTACTCTTTATCCTGGTAAGAAACTTATGGCTATTTCAGTAAATTCTGTAGAGAGGTGATACAATGCCGCAGGTAAAGTTATCATCTGGACACTTCTTTTCCCGAAAGGATGGACATTTGCCTTTCTTTAATTGGAAATGCCGATCTCCAATACCCCCCGGACTCGGCAATATATATTCAAATTTCACTGAGATGCTTTAAACAGAAACGGCTGGCACGTTCCACAGGTAGGAAAGCCTTTAATACAATTTATCAATGCAGACCTGTAATTTTCAAGAGAGTGAATATATGAATCAGAATACTCACTCATGGTTCTTTATGCTAAGGATATAATGAAAGAATACACAAACATGCTCAGCGAAGAAACTACTGCGCTTG
>JAJZKL010000228.1 GCA_021804185.1 Thermoplasmata archaeon
TCGATATCTGCGTGTGAATGATGGGCTTGACGTGAGAATTATATCTGCGAAACATGGCCTAATTAACCAAGCTTTCGAAATTGAAAATTATGATGAAAAAATGACTTTAGAGAAAGCAAAATTGTACAGGAAAAAATATGCGCGAGAGATAAGTACGTTATTATCTTGTTATCGCGACGTTATGATTTGTGGAGGTAAAGAATATCGCGTTGTGACTGGTGATAAAAAGTGCCAGTATACTAAAGGGAAAAATGGTGAACAGCTACATCAGCTCAAGGAATGGTTGTATTCTGGAAAAGACTCTAAATAGTAATACCCTGAACTCCGCAGATTTAGGTACATGCAACTGACTGGAGAGCCTCCAGGATGTCTCTCCGCTTTTTAGTCCTCTCTCTCGATCATTCTGCCTTCGATTTCCATCATCTGCAGCTTCTCCAGCTCAAGGAATGCCTTGTCCATGGAATATTTCCTGTTGAGCCCTGATTCAGCCAGCATTCTTCTCATGGTCAACCGAACGATCAGCGAGATAAAGAGGATGAAGACCAGCCCCCTTACGGTGGACGGTTTTCTCTCCCTCAGGGGAAATATGTCCAGATCCGTCTTCAGGATCTCAAATGCCTTCTCCACCCGATCCTTGTCGCGGTGTAAACGCCAACTGAAAATTGTCCAAAATCGGCAGATGAAATCTGTCCACCCATATTTATTGTGGGGGTTTGCACCTAAAGTCAATCTTGCACCTAAAATCTATCAAAAAGACCCTTTTAAGTGCAAAGCCTATCATGGCTATGACGGCAAAAGGTCGTTAGACCTCCCTTCACATGTTCCTGATACCAGTTCTAACAGAATTAAGCAACCTTTCTGCCATGCAAGAAACCCTTGACTGCGACACGTGCACCACCATCTAGATCTAAGTCTGGCGCTAGGACAGAACCATATTCAATGTCGTTAATTGATAGAAGGTACCCATTTGAAAAGTTAATACTTTTTACACTCCCGCCCAGATAATCTACGACATACAGGTGACCATCACTGATCCCCAATTTATGGTCGTCCATTACTATTAGCTCTCCCCAATCAAGCTTGGAACCCTCATTCTTAATGGGTAAAAGACGTATCGGTAGGAAATCGCCAAACGGAACTGGAGACATCTTCACAAGCAACACTCCGTCCAAGTTCCTGAATCGATTATCCCGGAGAATCTGTTTAACGGCCTTTTCAAGAGGCACTTCCCTGAAAAATTCCTCACTTATGTCCAGCGATACAATTCTAAAGTCATATCCTTGTAATGATTGCAGTTGCTCCCAGGCTTTTCCTATGTCCGAGGCGATCTTTCCTGTGTCATTTTGCTCAATATCGCGGAAACTGGCGAAATGAATTGCAGTTGAAGGCGCTGAAGGTCTGGAAATTGCATCCTGGCTTAATATTTTGTAATTTGACGATTCCACGGAGTGCATGACTTTGTACAAGTGTCCTGATCCCTTTCCTCTTAATTCTGTGTGGGCCCGATTCATTGACTCATTGAAAGCACTAAAATACTTAGAACTATAGAACGCCCTTGTCTTGTGTTGAATAGCAACCTTACCACCATCGATCTCCACCGAAATATCTACATCTGTCCCCTCGGGCGAGCTTGGTTCGACTTCTATACCATCGTTACCCCGGTGTCCGTGCTTTCTGAGTTCGGCAATTAAACGCAGGGTTGAGTGAACGTACGGTTTAGCATCCTTTTGTTTACCGCTCATGACTGCTTTAACGCGTTCCTCGAACCCTTTGCTAAATCTCACCTTCAATTCTAGTTCCTTATATCTCCTGTCAATCGCTTCGAGAATTTCGTCCCTCATAGGATCAAGTACCTTGTAGCCCTTCTCGTCAGGCATATCTAACTCCCTACTCGTTTCCTCATCTTATCCTCTCCATGAACTGGGAAGTGTCCATCCCAGTGATCTGGGTGTAAATGCTTGTAGTGAATATTGAGGAATGCCCCAGCCACTGCTGCAGGACATTCAGCGGAACATTGTCCATTATTGCCTTCACCGCAAACGTGTGCCTGAACTTGTGCGCATGGATTTTGAACCCAAGTTTGCCCTGCATTTTCTTGAAATAAAGATCTATGACCTGCCTTGACATTGGAAATAGTGGATCCTCGGATTTAGTCGAAATATTCATGTCCAGGAGATATTGCATATAAGCATCCCTCAGATCCACGTGAAGCGGTATGATCCTGTATTTTTCCCTCTGGATGCCATTCCTGTCCTTCCCCTGTTTGAGTGTTTTCAGCCGGATTGAATTTGTGGCCAGATTGACGTCCGACGGCCTGACCATGAGAATCTCATCTATCCTTCCTCCGGTTCTGTAGAGAAATTCAACCAGGAGAAAATACCTCTTATGTTTGCCGGTTCTCCTTTTATCACTGCTTATCTTTTCGGAGATCTCATGAAAGATCTTCTGAACTTCATCATCAGAAAAGAAATCTATCGAAAGGGATCTCCCTGAAGACTGGATCATCATGTTCTTTGGCAGCTGCAAACTCATAACATGACAATATTTAGTTCTTTAAATAGGTTTTTGAAAATAGACGATGGAGATCTCTTCCTGGCTGAACTCTTGAGTATATAAAGAGCTTCCAGTGAGTGATTGTACGACATGACAAAATGTATGTTTTGACATGCATCCAACATTATCTGTTAACTTAATGGTGAGTTGAATCTAGGTCTTGGCAAAGTTCTACTTTATAGGTTATGTTTTTGGCTTTCTTGTAAGTAAAGTAGGAAAACATTAGCTTAACATGCGCTGGGACAGTTTGATTCCCTTGGCGCACGTTTTCGATCCTGAATTCGCGCCAACTTTTTGGAGCAACCGGAATATTCCCTTTCAATTCTTCACCAGTCCATGCATCCATAGGAGCACTATGTCCTTCGATGGTCTGCCCTTCTAGGTCCAGAAGAGTAGGACGCACGTACACCTGCATAGATGTATTGTTATAAATTCGCCCTCTGACTCCCAACGATCCTTTAACGTAGGGTTCTGTGAACAACCGAAAATTGCCTTAAATGCACGAATTCCAAACCGGTCTATGATCCTCTGACGCAACCAAAACAGAATTAACACTAACAGACCTGACAAAACTCCCAATGTGATCCCTATCCAAACCGTTTCAAGAATTCCAGTCATGGTTGCTTATTTTATGTTCTCCCTTAAATCTTTACAAGTTTCCAGATAAATAATATAAGGCTGCCATAACTCCCGACTCTGGGACATAAGTCGTCATCCCTCGTCTTTTTCAATTATAAGATAGGCTTTCTTTCCCAGGAATTCCTTGGGGCAATCCACCTTCGCTCCTGATCCGAATTTTGTCACAACTCTTTCCATGTATGCCTGAATGTTCCTTACTGTGATCTCATTTGCCTCAATAATCTGAACCTTCTTCACAAATGCATATATACTCAGTATATATTATACTTTCGTGATCACCCAGTCTGAATATGAGGGATTCAGGGATAACATCAATGCGCTGATACAGGAATACAGGGAGAAATTCTCAGTGCCGGTGATCACGGATTCAGGGAAATACGAAACAGCATACAGGAAAAGGCTTCTTGGCATGTCAGTGGAACTCAGATCCATGATCGATCATGCC
>JAJZKL010000229.1 GCA_021804185.1 Thermoplasmata archaeon
TACGAGGCAAAAAGCGGTCATCCGGGTGGTTCACTGAGTATAACTGATATACTCACCGTCCTCTATTTCAGGGAGATGAACATTGATCCACTTGATCCAAATGACCCTGACAGGGACAGGCTCATAATGAGCAAGGGCCATGCATCACCAGGGTTATATGCGACACTGGCAGTGAAGGGGTTTTTCCCGGAAGATCTTCTCAAAGGGTTCAGGAAAATAAGCTCAAAGCTGGAAGGACACGTCCACAGGGGAATTCCTGGCGTTGAGGCTTCAACTGGGTCTCTTGGCCAGGGCCTTGGCATAGGTGTTGGAATGTGTCTTGCCGGAAAACTGGATAACAGAGACTACAAGGTCTTTGTCATACTTGGTGATGGGGAGATAGAGGAGGGAAACATATGGGAATCTCTCATGGCTGCAAACAAATATCGCCTATCAAACCTGATCGCCATTCTTGACAGGAATGAAATCCAGCTTGACGGGTTTACAAAGGACGTTATGCCAATGCCAAATCTCCCCGAAAGATTCAAGAGCTTTGGATGGAATGTCATGGAGATTGACGGGCATAATTACGAAGAGATCATCGGGGCAATTGAAGCGGCGAAGGATCAAAGGTCAGGTCCCACAATCATTATTGCCAATACGGTTAAGGGGAAGGGCGTAAGTTACATGGAGAACAATCCAAAATACCATGGAGCTCCACCTGCCTCACAGGAAGAATATGAAAGAGCAATTGCTGAACTGACAGGTGATGCACAGTGACTAAAACTGAAAGCCTGAGGGATACATACGGGGAGAAGCTAAGGG
The DNA here is from genome assembly GCA_021804185.1 of Thermoplasmata archaeon. Next base: position 805 of record JAJZKL010000229.1, read on the forward strand.
AGATAGGAAGAAGGAACAGTGAACTGGTAGTCCTGGATGCTGATCTCTCATCATCCACAAAAACAGCCACATTCGGCAGGGAATTTCCTGAAAGATTCTTCAACATGGGCATATCAGAACAGTCCATGATTACTGCCGCAGCTGGACTTGCACTGAGCGGGAAAAAGGTGTTTGCCTCCACTTTTGCGGTTTTTCTTACAAGAACATATGAACAGCTGAGGCAATCGGTGTGCTATAACAACCTGGATGTTAAACTGGTGGTTACTCATGCAGGGTTAACCGTGGGAGAGGACGGAGCCACACACCAGATAGTTGAGGATGTTGGAATAATGTCCGGACTTCCCAATATGAAAGTTATTGTTCCGGTTGATTCCATAGAAACTGCGTCAGTCATCGATTTTCTTGTGGAGAAGACCAGGACTCCATATTACGTGAGATTGACAAGGGAAAAATTTCCTGTGCTTAATCAGCCTGATTATGTTTACAAACCGGGGAAAGGAGTGACTTTCAAAGATGGATCAGATATAACGTTATTTGGAATGGGTTCAATGGTATCCTATGCCCTGGACGCTGCCAGGGAGTTGAAGAACAGGGGAATTGACGCAAGGGTTGTTAACATGTCATCCATAAAACCCATTGACCGTTATGAAATTGTGAAAGCAGCCCGGGAAACCGGGAGGATTGTCACAGTGGAGGAGCACTCCATATTCAATGGACTTGGCAGCAGGGTGGCCGAGGTAACATCCGAAGAATATCCAGTGCCGGTCTTCAGAGTCGGTATGCAGGACACATTCGGAAAATCAGGTAAATCATGGGACCTATTCGATTACTTTCATATTGGTGTAAACGATATTGTAAGGATATCTGAACAGTGTTTCAGGGAGGAAAAAAGATATGAAAATATTTCTTGATACAGCAAATGTAGATGAGATAAAACAGGGTGTGGATCTCGGACTGGTTGATGGCGTTACCACCAATCCGTCTCTGGCACAGAAGGAGGCTGCAAAGGGGAAGAGTTTTGCAGACGTTGTGAAGGAGATACTGAAAATAACCCCGGGACCTGTAAGCATTGAGGTCGTGGCCACAGATTACGAGAACATGATGAAACAGGGACTGAAGATATCTTCCCTTGGGGCCAATGCCGTGGTAAAGATACCCATGACACTGGATGGCCTTAAGGCCATAAAAAGCCTCAAAGAGAAGAGGATTGCAGTGAACTGTACACTCATTTTCAATCCCATACAGGCCCTACTTGCGGCAAAGAGCGGAGCGGAGTATGTATCCCCATTTGTGGGAAGGCTTGATGACATAGGCGAGGATGGAATGGCCATTATAGATCAGATCAAGACCATATTCGTGAACTATGGGTTGAACACAAAGATACTCGTGGCTTCAATAAGAAACCCGGTTCATGTACTGAGATCAGCCATAATAGGCGCCGATGTTGTAACACTTCCATTCAGTGTATTGAAACAGCTTCCATCGCATCCAAAGACAGATGAAGGGCTTGCAAAGTTTCTGGATGACTGGAAAAAGGTATCTCCAGGCGGCGAATTCCCACTTTAACTCTTCTTATTTTTAGGTTTCAACCTTATAATATTTCGATCAAATTTTTTGTAAATATGGATAAACTGGTTATTATTGAGAAAATCAGTAAACTCTTGTGGTTTCAAGATTTTTCAGTGCAACGGAATCTATACCGAATTTCGACCGGATGAGTCTGGCGAATTCAACAGTCTTGTCCCCGTCTCCATGGTTTACAAGTATTCTCTGTGGCCTCGGCTGCATTCCTGCTATATATGCAAGAAGCTGTTTCTTGTCGGAGTGCCCGGAAAAACCCTCGGCAATTTCAACATTGATCTTTACCTCGTATTTTCTTGCCTGGCCGTTATCACTCAGTGTTATTTCACTGGCCCCTCTCTGTATTCTCCGTCCCATGGTTCCGTCAGCCTGGTACCCAACAAAAACAAGGGAATGTTTGGGGTTGTCAACCCAGGCCTTGAAATATTCCATAACAGGTCCTCCATTCATCATTCCGGAGGTCGCCAGAATAACGTTGCTCTCCGTGGTATCGCATAAATCGGTCCTCTGGTCCCTGGATTCAACCTTTTTGAAAATAGGGCTGAGGAATGGATTCTCCCGCTTTACCATTATGCTCTCCCTGAGGTTCCTGTTGAGGTATTCGGGATAGGCTGCATGTATGGCAGTTGCCTCCATGATCATACCGTCGAGGTAAACATTGGTCTCCTTGATCTTGCCCGTCCTAACAGCCTCTTCGAGAACAAGCATGACCTCCTGACTCCTTCCAACAGCAAATACCGGGATAAGCACCGAACCACCCCGTTCATATGTCCTGTTTATTATGTCCACAAGTGTGTTTGATGCCTCGCCTCTTGAATAGAAGTAATCATCTCTTCCTGCATATGTGCTTTCTGTCATAAGAGTTTCCACCCTTGGAAATTTATTGTTGGCAGAGTTGAAAAGCCATGTTTTCTCATATTTGTAATCACCGGAAAGCACTATGTTGTAAAGACCCTCTCCAATGTGAAGATGTGCAGATGCAGACCCAAGTATATGTCCTGCATTGTAGAATGTGAGCCTTATATCCCTGGTAATGTCGGTTGTTTCGTTATATCTCAGTGTTATGGTGTGTTTAAGTTCATCCCTTACGTGCTTTGATTCATATGGTCCCTTATGGCTCTCGGAATGGGCCACCTTGATGTAGTCATTCTGAAGGAGGGCTATCATATCTCTCGTGGGTGGGGTCATATAGACTGGGCCTTCATATCCATATTTGAAGAGGATTGGAAGAA
>JAJZKL010000230.1 GCA_021804185.1 Thermoplasmata archaeon
GACCGATCATCCTTATTGGTATGGGGGGGAGATGGAATGGATGGACTGGGATCCGAAGCTGTGCTTCCATCATTACCGGCATCACTTTGCAGCATTGCCGGGTTCAGCCCCCTTGCCAAAAGTATTTCCATGGTCTTCCTGTCTTTAACGTATAATTTCCTGTCCTTCAATGAATCGGCATCCATTTCAAGAATGATCTGTTTTGCCAGGTCAAACAGCGGGAATACCACTGACGGTTTGCTGCTGTCATTCAACTGCTGAATCTGAAGCTCGTTGAGGTTTTTTAATTTCCTTCTTAGAATTGTTATCCCGATATTGTTTTCAGAAGTTCCCGGGAAATCATCATTTTCCAGTGTTTTCCCCGAAACAATCAGTGATTTGGCATCATTCCCGCCCGGCAGATCTGTTTCGATCAGCTTCCTGCAGCGTGTGATGCCGTGTCTCCTGAGCTCGGATAACCCGGACGGCAAGGCGATTATTTCATCCGGAAGGTCCCTGAGGTCAACCCCTGATTCGCCAAGAAGTTGAAAAAATCGTTTAACAACGTCCCCATGACTGAAAATAATTCTATTTGAGTTTTTTATCCTGTCCAGAAACAGCGGAACCTGATCCAAATTTATCCATTCACATTCATATGATGAATACCTGATGATTTCAGCGTCAGCGTGATCTTTTATAAGGACTGGCGAACCTGAGTCACTGTAGTCTGAAAAATAAATGATCCTTTCTTTTCTCTCGATTGACATGTACAGCGGGAGCAGTTTCTCACGAGCTCTAACTACGTTTCCAACGAGAATCATCGCCGGATGGTTCATGTCGTGAATCGGGTCCTGTCCGGCAATGTTTGAAAGGGTTCCAACATAAGTTTCCTGGGTTGAATAAGTTCCGTTCACAATCACTGCAACAGGCGTTTCACCGTCATAACCAAGTTCAAACAGCCTTTTCACCAGTGCCGACATATCCCTGTTTCCCATCAGTATTGCAAGAGTATTCCTCCTCAGATCTTCCCTGCTTAATCGCGGAAGACTGATATTACCGGGCTCGTGACCGGTTATTATTGTAAGGGAAGAACTGAAATTCCTGTGGGTTACCGGTATTGCGGAATAGGCAGGAACCCCTATTGCTGAAGTGATTCCGGGAACAACTCCAAATTCGATGCCGTTAGATGCAAGCATCTCTGCTTCCTCTCCTCCCCGACCGAACAGATACGGATCACCACCCTTGAGCCTGACAACGCATCCTGAAATGCTGGCCTCTTCCAGGATTAATTTATTGATCTCTTCCTGTCTTATTCCAACCACTCCGGCCTTCTTTCCGGCATAAATGAGACGGCAGCCTGGTTTAGTAAATTCAAGTAGAAGCGGATTCACAAGGCGATCATAAATTACCGAGTCCGCTTTCCTCAGGAGTTCCACTGCTCTGACCGTTATCAGCCCCGGATCTCCTGGACCTGCACCTACAAGGAACACCTTTCCGTAACTCACTTTTCTTCCCCACCATTTTCCTTGTTCAGGGAATCTATCATTGCCTGTGCCTCACGTGCGACAGTGGCAATGTCAGCGCCTGACGTAAGGATTTTGCTGAACATGGAATCTATAATTTCCAGAGCCTCTGATCTCTTGCTTCCGTTCAATGTTGAAATCGCATTCTCCCTCAGCCTGCCCATCTGCATGAGAAGTTCTCCTGCATGCTTATTTATGCTTTCTGAAACCAGGTCCCTGATTCTGCCGGCAAATTTTGGAAAGTTCCCTGAGGTTGATACCGAAACTATCAGTGGCCCTTTTCTTATGTTGGCAGGAATTATGAAGTCCCCCTCTTCCCAGGAAGATACACTTGAGAACAGTATGCCTTTTCTTTTACAGAGTTCTCCTATCCTGGAATTCAGGTCGGTATCTGATGTTGATGCAATCACAATTGTCCTGTTATCGAGATCGCTTACAGAGAAATTCCGGGATATCAATGATATGGAACCTTCACTGGATCTCTCCTTAAGATAGTCCGTGACTGCAGGGGAAACAACAGTAATTCTTGATCCGGATTCCATAAGGCCTCTTACTTTTATCTCCGAGGCTTTTCCACCCCCCACTACCAGTATATCCTGCTTTTCCGAGAGGAGCAACAATGGCACGAAACCTGGTTCCCTCACACCGGCCGAGCCTGTATCTTTTTCACCGGTCATTTGCTGACCTCCCAAGTACTGTGCCGGAAGGGTCTATAATAGTTGTGTCCACAGAGATTCCTCCGTTTGCATGCCTTTCGCACGCAACAGAGCATAACTGTGCCATTCTTGAAAGGAAACTTTGCCGAACGCTTTCCGTCATGGACTCTAATATCTTTGATAGAGTATTTCCTTTTTCAAAGATCGACAGATCCTTTATTCCCGTTTCCCGTCCGATACTCATCAGAAAATTGTGATCTACTCCCGATCTGCTGGAATGCGAATCCATGTCGCCGTTCGCTATCTTGGAAAATTTTGCGGGCATGCCGACAAGGTGTATCCTGGAAAAGCCCCTCGTTTTAGCCTGTTTTATTGAGAATCCAATAAAATTACCCATTTCGATGAAGCATTCCTCGTTTAGCTCTGGAAACAGCTTCATGGCATATTTCTCACTGCGACCGCCTATTGTCATGACAATCTCACTACGTTGCATGGCCCTTGCCACATTGATTGATTGCGCTATGCTTGCCATAAAAGCCGAAGATGAGTATGGCTTAACTATTCCCAGGTTCCCGAGAATTGAAAGACCGCCGACAATGCCAAGTCTGGGATTCAGGGTTTTTCTGGCAATTTCCTCTCCATTAGGAATGGAAATCACCACTTTTATCCCGATGTCCCTGACATTGTTCTGAACCAGTGCCCTTGAGATTTCACTCCTGATCATCCTCATCGGAGTCGGGTTGATAGCAGATTCGCCTACCTGAACCGGAAGTCCCGGTTTCGTTACCGTTCCGATTCCTTCCCCGCCGGTGATTACTATATCGTTTCCTGTGTGAAGAAAGACTGTTGATCTTATCGTGGCACCGTTGGTTACATCAGGGTCGTCTCCCGCATCCTTAATCACTTCAGCTGACGCACTGTTTCCTGATATTGATACATTTACAAGGCTGAAAGTCGCCTCGAATCCTGCAGGCAGAGCTATTTTTACCTCTCTCTGCGGTTTCCCGCTCAGTATTGACAAAAGCGCACCCTTTGTTGCCGCTGTGGCGCATGAACCGGTTGTGAAACCTGTCCTCAGCTCTTTTCCGCGATGCGTTTTCTGCAAGATCAGGCCTCCGTGTTCTTTTCGCCGGCGATTTTCAACAGGGCATTCATGCATGCGGCTGCTGCAGGCGACCCTCCCTTCGGGCCAATGTTTGTTATGTATTGCAGGTCGTTCCTTGCAGCAAGTTTACGCTTTGATTCCGATGCGTTTGTGAAACCTACAGGGAATGCGATAATAAGTCTTGGTTTCAGGTGCTTCCCGGCTGAAGCGGAAAGGAGCTCAAAAAGCGCCGTCGGGGCATTTCCAATAACGTATATTGCCCTCTCTCCGTATCTTTCCATTGCCATTCGGATACCGGATGCGGTTCTTGTTGTTTTGTCATTTGCCGTGTGACTATCTTCTGATGCACTCC
>JAJZKL010000231.1 GCA_021804185.1 Thermoplasmata archaeon
GCAATAAAATCCTGCGAAAATCCGCCAACCCTTTTTGTGAACGGTTCCGCAGCAGGAATATATGGTTATGACAGATGGGACGACAGAGAAATAACTGAGGATGAGCCGGCAGCGGATGACTTCTGGGGTGTTCTTGTAAGGCAGTGGGAGGAGTATGCAAATAAGGCTGGTTCAGAAAGAACAAGGGTTGTGAACATAAGGACAAGCGTTGTTCTTGATTCTAATGAAGGAGCACTTGAACAGCTGGTAAAGGTATTTAACAGAGGCCTCGGAGGACCTATAAAACCAGGAAATCAATGGTTCCCGTGGATCCATCTTGAGGATGAAGTCCGGCTGGCCCTTTTTCCGCTGGAAAAGAATGATGTAACCGGCCCCATAAATGCAGCATCTCCTTCAGTTCCCAGAATGAGTGAATTCGCAAATACACTGGGAAAAGTCATGAACAAGCCTTCAAGGATCAGGGTTCCCGTAACAATAATCAGGATGATGTTTGGAGATGTCTCTGATCTCCTCATAAAGGGAAAGAAGGTTATTCCAGCCAGAGCTGAAAAGTATGGCTACGTTTTCCGTTTCCCGGAACTGGAGGCAGCTTTAAAGAACCTTCTGAAAAAATAAGAGGTCGGGCATTACATCCTCCCGCAATCATACCAAAAGGCTTAAGCCAGAAGTTATCCATATAAAATCATGGAGATATTTAAAAAAACTGTACAGCTACAGACATCAAAGAAACTGCAGGATATAGTTGATGGATTTGCAAATTCCCTTCAGTTCAAGGGATGGAAAGTTCAGTCGAACGTCCAGAATGGCCAGGCAGTACTTCAGGCAGTGAAGGCAGGCTTTCTGAGGGATATCATATCTGCGGATAGAGCTCTGACATTTGTATTCAAGCAGCCGGATGGTTCCAGTAACCTTGAGGTTGATGTGGGTGTCGGGAAACTTGTTCAGAATCTAGCAGTTACGGCAATAGAAGTACTTCTCCTTTCTGATATCTTCATATTCATAGACATACCGGAGATACTATGGACAAAGCATGTGGAGACAGAACTGCTTCAGGAGCTTCATGCACAGTTATGAAGCCAATATTTTTCTGAACATATAATTTAAAAATATTGAAAATCTTCAGATTTTTATAATCAATTGGTGTATACTGAACCATGATAAACGAAATCGGTATGGTCCGGGCAATACTCGAGAAAATAAACGTGAGCTGGAAGTGGTACGACGAGAAGAATGGTACAGTTCAGTGGAGTTTCTCCAACAGTTCGACCAGAAAAATATCCGGGGTTCTTTACAGGTCAGGATACTATTTCGGGAACGCATTCTGGCCAGTATATCTTAACAACAGCAGCTTTAACACAGCATTTACGCCCACAAATTCAACGCTTGTCGATAAGGGTGTTGCAAACAATTCTCCTCCTCTCATGGTTGTTAATTTCCCTGGAGGCAAAAGCATTGTTGCCTTTGTGTTCACGCTGGCTCCAGGACAGAAATGGAGCATGCTTGAGGGCGGGTTTGTGAATGGAATTGTGCCAGAAGGACCGGTTTGCTATACGTTGAGTGATCTTTCGAGCAGGGAGTACTGCATAAAATATGATGAACAGCAGGTAAAGGACTGGGACAGTCAGACAGGAACTGCACTGAAGGGCTACACCCCTAACCCCTCCACATTTCTCTCACTCAATGGAAATGTACCTGCTGACTCCCCTTATGTCCAGCTTTTCAGGGATCAGATAAATCCAGGAAAATGTTCATAGAATTATCTAATGCTGTCCAGGGAGGTCTCTCCTCCCTCCACCGGAATTAATTTTCTTCATGGCATGCCTCACGTAGAGAGAGCTGCCTATAATCCCGCTATAATAGGAAGCCAGTATTAGAATAACCATCTCTATTGAGGTGTATTTTATGAACGGTGAAAGCAGGAAAAGAATTGCATAGAAAACAGATACGGAGATAGCAAGTACAATCAGAGCATTCCTTCTGATTCTCTTCTCCTCTGGAGATGCAGAAAACTTCTGTTCAGCCTTGATCTCCTCTACGTAGCCAAGCCCCCAGCAGCTATCGCATATATCCAGATGATCTGATTCATCCTTGATGTAGCCGGAACCTCTGCATTTGGGGCAGATATAGTTCATCTCATCACCCCTCAGTTATATATGACATCCAGGTATATACGTTCTTCCAAATATTTTGTAAATATGCTTTTTTAAAGGCTCCGCTTAACAATCCTGATCTCTACATTAAGTGGCTTGGGCAGGTTACTTTATCTCACTTAGTGTTTTCCTGATGGCATCCAGTGACCTGATTATGTCCTGCTCCTGAACCCAGCCCATGTGACCGATTCTGAAATATTTTCCCTTCAGTTCAGGAAGGGCTCCGTCAGCGAATTCAACTCCACTTTTCAGGCATTTTCTTATAAATTCTGATGAATCGATCCCATTCACGTAAACGCCGGTAACTGTGTTGCTCCTGTATTGGGGCTCTGCAACTATGCTCAAACACATGTCTTCAATGCCATCTCTGAGAAGTGAAGCCAGCCTGCTGTGCCTCTTTAATCTGCTTTCCATGCCTTCCCTGCGAATCATTTCAAGAGCTCTGGCCATTGTGTAAACAACGCCTATGGGCGGGGTTGCGAAATATCCCCAGGAGCCGTCAAGGAATTTTTCCATCACAGGTCTCCAGTTGCTAAGATTCAGAAAGTAACCGGAGAGACCACCATCCCTTACCTTTTCGATTGCGTCATTTGAAGCTACAATTATGCCAGCACCAGGTGCCGCTCCAATAGCTTTCTGCGATGCAGATACAGTAACATCAATTCCAAGCTTTGAGAGTTCAAGTCTCTCGCCACCAAGGCTTGCTACCGAATCTACAACAATGATATCCGCTGACTGCCTGACTGAATCTATTATGGCTTCCAGATCCGCACGAAGTCCGGTACTTGTCTCCACATGTGTCATTATGGCCATCCTGTAGTGCTGATCGGAAGCTGCTTTTCTGATATCCTCTATTTTCAGATGCTTTCCGGGAGCGGAACGCAGAGATCTCACATTCACAGGATACCTTGAAAAGATACCTTTCCACCTGTCTCCGAATGTTCCATGGCTGAGAACAAGCACATTATCGCCAGGAGAAAGGAATGTTGTGAGCGATTCCATAGCTGCGGTGCCACTACCCGGTATAACAAAAGGACTGTATCCTGACGCCGCACCTGATATTTCCAGTATCCCTTTCAGTGTTAACCTCATCTTCTCGGAGAATTCCGAGGATGAAAATCCCTGATCATGAACGGCGGCACTCTCTGCAACCTCTATATTTCCCCTGCTGGGACCCACATGCATCAAAATTCTGTCTGCCATGTATAGTGAAAATTGTCATGGCAAATAAGCTCATTGCAGGAGTTTTTATCTATAAGGCAAGTATGGAAAAGACAAGAATTCCAAGCATAACAAGAGGTATCAGATAGAGTGGAAGTGCCCTCAGGTTCACCATGCCATGAATACACGGTACACACACTAATTATTTTCTATGAATCTTAAATTCATAAATGTTAATCTCTCATGTAATGGTTAATTCAGGAGTTCCCTTTTTTCAATAGTTTGTAATAGACAATCCCGGAA
>JAJZKL010000232.1 GCA_021804185.1 Thermoplasmata archaeon
TCCTGACTGCGTAGAGATGGGAATATGCCCGAAATGCGACAACAGGATGATCTTTGACATTGATTCAGGAGCGTACAGGTGCCCCGTATGCGGCTACGACGATCTGAGCGGGGAGGTAAAGAAATGATAGCCTCAGAGGTGCAGCTCTGCTCAACATGCGGCCATCCCATCAAGGAGAAGGATGACGGCATCTATGATTTCTACGATTGCCATCAGAGAAGGTTTGCAAAGGATGTGGAGGTTTCACAGGTGAGCTTTAATCCTAGGCTGTTTCAGGTGGTAGAGGAGGTAGAGGAGCGAGAGGGGGGAATCTGATGGAACTTACAACTAAGGAAAGTCCGATGCCTCCCGCTACTATAGATCTCTTCCTGTTTTTCTGCAATCAGGAGGAACAATTCAATTTTCTTGACTATCTCAATGACTTTTCAGGAAGCAGTGTTCTGGACGAAGGAAAATTGGATAGCAACGATAGACAGGAATGTTCAGTGCATGGCAGGGGAAGTAATGCCACGTATTTTGTTTATGTGCAGTTTCAGAAGCCGAACTTTGGAAAGGCAAAACTGCCTGAAGGGGAGGGATTCTAATGTGGTTTGAAATTAGGGAACTGAAGCATGCAGGTGGATTTGTTCTTGACATAGGTGAGTTGGACAGCAAAGTTACTTTTTCGTTTATTTTGACAGAATCTGATATGGAAGCTTTGTCTGCGGCGTTAAAGCAAAAGTTAGCACATCTCGCAAGGGAGGAGGGGTTCTGATGCGATGTTCAAGAATTTTTATCATGGGTGACGATGCTGGGCACTCACTGGTATTCAAATGTGATCTTCAACAGGGACATACTGGCTATCATGTTTCCAATGCTGAACCACCGAGAAAGGTTGCAATTGTTCTCTGGCCCAATGAGGAGGGAATTTGATGGAATCCGATTGCGGAAACTGCGGACACCCCATTGTGAGGGATTATTCCAGCGATATGCAGTGGGAGCATCTTACGAGATATTGGAAAGATTACTCATATCCGTATGCTACCATGAAATGCCATGCCCCAGCCTGCAAGTGTGAAAAGCCCGAACCGATTAAGGAGGTATCCTGATGATGTTTCTTTATGATGGAGAAACCCTGACGATAGTGTTGCACAATAGTGATATTAGTAGGTTCCGAAACAGACCTTCCCTTACACTCTCCAGATCAGACGTCAATATGCTCATGGAGCTTGTTTGCAGACGCACTTACCGGAAAGATTATGGCAATACTGAGCGAGACGAAGAGATATCAGCGTGGTATGATGAATTATTTCGGAATCTTAAGGATGGTTGCAAGGAGGTTATCGATGAATGTCGAAAAGCCCGATGACCGCATAACAATCCGCTTCTCAATGGATGAGCTGGAATATATCTCCAGAGAATCAGAGAGAACCGGACAGACTAAATCAGAGGTCATACGAGACCTGATAGCAAAGGGCAGGGCAAAGGTCAGAGATTCCGATACGTTCTCAGAGTTCCTGAAAGTCTTTCAGAGCATCGACAGGACTTTGAAGATGATTGAGAGAACGATGGAGACAAGAGGTGGTAAATGATGGATGAAAGAATTAGAACAGTTACAAAAAGCCAGATAGAAGCTATCCTCAAAGAATTGGAGGAAAGTGGTATGCCAAGAGAATTTCTGGAAGACGATCTTGCCATACCATTGGAAGCGTTATCCATGAAAGATGCTGATGATCTCATAAAATCCTTTGTAAGCGAAGAAAAACTCAATGAGACCATTGAAAGGATACGCAGTTCGATGAAATACATTAAAATAATGTATGATGAAAGTCACCTAATATCTCCGCCGAGTGAATCAACCGAACAAAGGAATCCTACTATCAATATAGATGAGAGATTAATACGAGTTCTGGAGAAGATAGCCAACCAACTGGAACTCATAGAGAGAAATCTGGAGAAAAGGTGATTAAATGAAAAAAACACGGATATGGGTTATGCTTGACATAGACGATCACCCAGATGATTTTATGGAGAACTTTAAGGATTGTCTGGATGAGTATGGAGCTACTTTAGTGGACTGGAATGGCATAGGGCAAAAGCCGTCAGATGAATATTTCATGGAATATGAAGGGGAGGACTGAATGAATTATCAGGAGTTCCACGCATTCATGCAGCAAGAGCCGGAAGGTCTTGTGGAAATGACGTTCCACAGTCCAATTGGAAAGATAACCATAGCCCCTCTATATAGATGGGAAAACCCAGTCACAAGAGAGATAACGAAAGCGGTTGTGTATGTGGTAAAGTATTCGGATAAACAGGTGGAAATTGTCCTTGACAATCCCCATTACATCGAGACAGCGAGGAACTGGATATCCGTGCCCTATGGCAACATCGCATCTGTCAGGGCAATGCCCCGCCACTGAAACCCAATATTTATTTATTAATACCTTATTCTATTTTAATGCCAATTTTCAGGACATTTGAACAGGCACAGGATTTTATTCGAGAACAATTAAACAGGGGAATGGTCTGTGAGCAGAGGTTTGAGCTTGAGGGCATATCCGTAACCTGTCGCCTCAATGTCGGCATTCCTGCACCAAAAAGGGCAGAGGAGAAGACACGTGTGGTTCCCCTGAAAACTCCGGGGCAATCTGCACTGCTTGAAACTCCTGAGATACCGCAGAGAAAGGTGAGCCAGGAGATACTACCTCAGAATGTAAACATTGAACTGCCCCATGAGCTGAGGGATTACCAGCAGCAGGCGGTAGCCTTTGCACTGGCACACAGGCACTGCATCATAGAACTGCCCACAGGGAGAGGAAAAACCCTTACTGCACTTGCCATCATAAATGAGATCATAAAGGAGAGGCCAAGACGAACCCTTGTCCTTGTGCCCACAACAATCCTGCTGGATCAGTGGATATCTGACGGCTTCAAGGCAGCAGGAATTGAGGCTTCGGGAGTGGGCGGAGGCATGAAAAGGTGGGGCGAATTTACCGTCTCGACATATCAGTCAGCCATAAGGAACCTTGAGCAGATACCCCAGTTTGACATCGTGGTATTCGATGAGGTTCACCATCTTTTCAGCCCTGAGTATTCAAAGATACTCATAACGCTCATGAACAACAATGGAGAATCGAGATACCTTATCGGGCTTACCGCAACCGTCAGGGAATATGGGGAGGCAAAGACCATGCAGGATCGCTATTTCCCCAACATCTTCTCGAAATCCCTTGAGGATTTCCAGTCAGGAAAGGGCAGGATACCCATACAGATTGAAAGGAAACCTGTCGATTTCAATGGCTTTGAAGCGGATCAGTATGAGCGTGATCAGAAAATAATAATGAGGGCAAACAGGTCAATAGGTCCTGTGCCCGAATGGCCTAAGTATGCAGGTTCACAGAATGAGGAACTAAAGACTCTTGCAAGGGGAGCCATATCAGCCTATGCACGTGTTAGGCGGCTTCTTACGGAAACGCCGTCAAAGCTCAATGAGATATTAGCCATCCTTGAGCAGAACCCAGGGCAGTTTATCATATATTCCGACACCATAGACGGCATTACGGCAATAGAGGAAATGCTGAGGTCTCACGGTATAACTGAGGGTTCCATATATTCACGTGCATG
>JAJZKL010000233.1 GCA_021804185.1 Thermoplasmata archaeon
TAAAAGAGAGTAGGGCCGTCATGGCAATGGTTTTTCTGACAGTTGCAGCCATATATCCTATGGCAATGGCAGTTTCAAACGCAGCCGCTGCCGTCACCTTCGGAGGTTTCGCCGCCCCTCTTATTCCGATACTGGGTGCCGTGCTAATTTTACTTGCGACAATACCAGTGCTTGAATACAGCAGGATTGCTTCATTTGCCGGAGGTTATTACGGTCTCGCAGAGATGGGTTTTGGCCGTGCTGTTGGCAAGTTTGTTGGTACCCAGAATCTCCTCTATTTCATCTCATTCGATGTATTGACATCAACGGCTTTTGCTTATGTGATTTATTCATCACTGACATACGTCAGTTCTATAGTTTTGCCCATCTGGGCATTTATCGCAATATCCATCATCTTCATGTTTGGTATGTTTTTGGTAACTGTGCTGGATCTCTCTCTATCTTCAAAAGCAGTTATTATATCAGGCATCGCCCAAGTAGTGATACTTGTAATATATTCGGCTGTAGTCATACTGAAATCTCCCTACAACAGTGCCGCGGCATTCAACCCCGCTGTTGCTCCAGGTGGACTCAGTGGCCTGTTTCTTGGTGTAATACTTGCCGGATTTCTGTTCTATACCGGATATGGGGTTCCGCTCTTTTTTGCAGAAGAGGGAAAGGCGCCATTCAAGGATGTCTGGAAGGCAATAGTAATTGGAGTGATAATTCCGACGGTTGTTGGTGTTCTGGCGATTTATTCAGAAGTCGTCGCATTCGGGCTCAGTAATGCATCAAGACTTTCAGGCGAGCTAAGTCCGGGTCTTGCCGCTTACCTGCCATATCTTGGCATCCCGGCAGCCATCCTGTTCATCGTAGTTGCTCTTGTAGGTCAGGCTTTTGGCGGATTTGTCCCAGGCATGACCACCGCGAGGCTGATTTATTCCATGGGGAGGGACGGTTTCTTTAAGTCCAAGAAGATCACAAAACTTTCGTCCAAGGGGATACCGGTCAACGCCGCCCTGCTTAATCTGGTTCTGGGCATAGTGGCAACAGTGGCTGACGAGGCACTGATGATAAAGTTCTATGGCCTGAGTCAGGGTGCCTTTAACGCCTTGTTTCTCTCGGGTAGTATGGCTGTTGCTTTCTGGTTCGTGCATCATATAATTCCTGATATCAGCCTCGCCTTCTACCTGCGGAAGAAAGGGATCAGCTTGCTGAAATTACGCAGTTTTCTGACATCGGTGGTTGCTCCCGCAGGCGCTGTGATTCTATTTGTCTACTCATTCTATGAGGGTTATAAGTCACTGACAGAACCTTACTTTGGTGGCTTTATATTCGTGCTTCTCTCCATACTGGTCTGCGCCATCTATGTCTTGATAAAATACAAGACAAACACACTGGGTGAGTCATACGTCCAGAGAACTGTTTCCGCAGAAAAACTCAAGGAGGAGTTCATGGAATAAACTCCACCTGCTGCTCCCATCTTCGGGTAGAATCGGTGAAGGTTTATCATCAGTATCGATATGCTATTCTCATGAAGTCCGTGATTTATTACGGCAAGGATAATATGGTCCTTAAAGAGGTCCCAATTCCAGCCGTATCTCAGGGTGAGGCAATTCTGGAGGTCAGGTCAGTAGGTGTCTGTCCTACAGATGTCAAAGCATTTTTTATGGGGTCATCGTCAGTCAAATCTCCTGTTGTTCTCGGTCACGAAGTTTCGGGTGTGATACACGAATCTAACACGTCTCGACTGAATGATGGTCAGAGGGTTAACGTTGCCGCTGACAGTCCCTGTTTGCAGTGCACAGTCTGCAAAAAGGGTTTTCAGAACCTCTGTCCGGATATGACAAGCCTTGGTGTGAATATTGACGGGGGATACTCTCGGTTTATGAGGATCAACAAGGATTTTGTCAACAAGGGCCTGGTCTACGACCTCAACGACAAAATCAGTTTTGATGAAGGTGCGTTGATAGAACCGGTGGCGGTCAGTCTTCACTGTCTCAACCTTGTTAGCTGGGATGGGATTGAAAACGCCGTTGTCATAGGAGACGGACCAAACGCGCTTATACATATTCAGCTGCTCAAGAAAGTGAAAAATGTCGAAAATGTAATTGTTCTGGGGCTCTCTGCCGAAAGACTGCACATGGCATCAGCGCTCGGAGCAGACAGGACCGTCAACGTGCTGGACGGGCAATCAGATTTAGACATGCTGAAAGGGACTGGTGTCGATGTGATTGACATCACTATTGGAAACAGGGAGGCGATGATCGAGGCAAAGAAAATAGTCGGGAAAGGATCCAGAGTACTGGTTTTTGGAGGTTCCATACAGGATTCTCAGCTTCCATTTACAATGAATGAGCTTCATTACGATCAATTGACAATGACTGGTTCTTCAGGCACTAGCATAGGTAATTATATTCTTGCGGCAGACATCGTAAATTCCAGGATCATCGACCTGAAGAGACTGATAACCGAGAGATTTTCACTGAGTAAGGTCCACGACGCATTGGTGTATTCCAGGGAAATGAAGGGACTCAAGTGTGTGGTTAATCCATCAACCGGCTGATTGTGTTGCGGAAGTCACGGCACACGTCGTTAACAAAACGTCTGTATGAAATAGTAGACGCCTTATTTCAAATCATCAATCCAGCGCTTGAGCAGTTGCATATGTATGGACTCAGGTCATCTTGTCGGTGGAATCGACATCGGTTCATCTTCTATGAAATGGACCATTTACGATTACAAGGCAAGACAAGTAGTGGATTCTGGAAAGAATCAGTACCCGGAGGGATTTTTCAAACCTGATGCAATAGATGTGGACAGTATTTTTGAGATGTTCAGGGAACAGTTTCATCACATCGTAGATGAAAATGTTTCTGCGGTGGGTCTCTCATGCATGGCTCCTGTTCTTATCGCCGTCGACTCAAACTTCGAATCCCTTCTGAGCATACCGTATAATTCCTCCAGGGGTTCGGAATTTTTTGATGAATTCAGTTCATTCGATTTCAAGAAACACACTCTGAATCCACTCAATATTCAGATGTTTCCTCAGAAGATACTCTGGTGCAGGAGTCATATGCCGGATGAACTGGAGGAAGCCGCATACTTCATCGACCTTAATGGCTTCCTTTTCAATAAGATCCATAGGAACGAGCGCAGCACACCAGTGCAGGACATTGCCACAGCGTCGGAATGGGGACTCGTAGACGTTCCCTCCAGAGATTGGTGGGGAAGCCTCGTCGAAATGCTGAAGATTGGAAACAAACTGCCTGAACTGGTCGGACCAGAATATGCCATGACAATCGACGGAGTGGACCTCTGCATTGGGACGGTTGATACAATGGTTTCGTCTCTGGGTTCCATTGGGACGGGCAAGAATCAGATTTTTGTCTCAAACGGGTCAACCCTGTGTGCTGGCTTTGTTTCCGGCAGACCGGTGGTCACCGACAGGCTATATTGTGATATTTATTTTTCAGGCAAATATCTCATAAACGGTTGCAATTCGCAATTTTACACTTTGCTAGAATTTGCGAAGAAGGTTTTCTATTTGAACATCAATATCGATGAGATTGATTCATTCCCCACCAATGTAATTTTTATTCCCTATCTCCAGGGAGAGAG
>JAJZKL010000234.1 GCA_021804185.1 Thermoplasmata archaeon
CATTTGTCCCATTCTTTCGACGTTTGAACCGTCAAGAAACATGTCAACCTCATCCAGATAGTACACAGGTGAAGGCGTAATGCGCTGAACAGACATTATGAATGCAAGTGCGGTAAGGCTTTTCTCCCCTCCGCTCAGGGATTGCAGCTTTGCAAAGGTCTTTCCCTTTGGCCGCGCTTTTATGTGAACCTCTGATTCAAGCGGCTTTTCCGGATCGCTGAGTAAAAGCTGGGCCTCTCCTCCTCCAGATAGCTTTCCGTAAATTAAGTTCATCCCTTCATTTATGCTGCTGAAAGTCCTCACAAAAATCGTCTCCTTCTGTTTGTTGAGCTTCTCCATTAAGCCTTCAAGCTCCTTACGCTCATCAGTGAATTTCTGCAATTCGCTCCGCAGGGTATCTAGGAAGGATGAAGCTGAGGAGAATTCTTCAATTGCCTTGTAATTTATCGGCCCCAGTGTTTCCCCCTCGCCCTGTAGCACAAGAATGGACCTTCTTATTTCCTGGTCCGAACTGCTGCTTTCGATGGGTTTGCCGCCAGAATTTATCAATTCTTCAGAAAGCTGTTGAATCTTTTCCCCGATGTTCGCTACTTTCGAATTCAGTGTTATTATCACATCCTTCTTGGTGACGCACATTGATCTGTTCGTATCAATTGACAGATTCAGTTTGGAAATCTCGGAATCGAGTTTTGATATGGCTTCTGTGTATTCCCTGGTGTTTTTGTCCAGTTCAGCCTCAACGAGCTGAGTCTTGGAAAGATTGGATTCAAGTGCTCTCTGATCAGCAATTATGGAATTCTCTTCTTTCTCCAGTATCTTTATCTCGGTCTCCAGATCTTCTGACTCTTTCTGAAGTGTATTGCATCTGTCTGTCGCGTGCCTGATTTCCACAGATGTTGCTGAAATTTCAGATGATATCTCTGACTGCTGTGCACGGAGCTGGGAAAGCTTCTTTTCAATGGATTCCTGTAACTCTGCTTCCTCTGGGTTCTGTGTTTTCATCTCCTCCATTATAGCCGTCTTTTCGCGCTGCTTTAATCGCATTTCCGTTTTGACTTGCTGAATCCTGGCATTCTTTTTCTCGTACTCTTCAGTGACCGAACTCAGTTCCTGTGTGCAAATTGTTATCCTGCCTTTTATCTGCTCAAGTTCAGCCCTTGTTTTCGTAATATCCCCATCAATGCTGTCTGATCTTGCTTTTTTCTGTCCCTCTTCCCTCGACTTGATGCTCAGTTCTTCAGTGAGCCGGTCAAGTTCGGAATTTTTTGTCTTTATCATTGATGAAAGTTCATCCATTCTTGAGTTAGATACTGAAATCTCTGAGGATATGTCTGCAATTTTTTTCTCTGATATCACGTTCTCATGCTTCTTTTCAATGAAGCCTCCGGTGATTGCACCGCTTGGATCGAATATGTCACCGTCCAGTGTTACGAGCTTAACCCCCACCATGTATTTCCTTGCAATCTCCACATTTTCCACAATCACGGTATCCTGAAAACCATGCCACACGCAGCCTTCGTAACGCGGGTCATAACTGATTCTTTCCATTACATACCCCAGTGAGTCCTGCGAGTTGTGCACTATTATTGCCTTCCCACGTGGCCTTCCAAGGGTCATTTTATTTACTGGAAGGAACGTGACCCTTCCAGCCTTCTCTCTCTTGAGGAGCTCTATGCATTTCTGTGAGGTTTCATCACTTTCAACCACCACTGAGTTCAGCCTGTTGCCAGCTGTAGCTTCGATAGCTGTCCTGAATTCCTCGTCAAAACTGATGAGATCCTTAAGGGTGCCATGGATCCCCGGAATAAGGTTCTGGTTCCTGGCACCCATTATGAGGCTAATGGCCTTGCTCTGGATAAATCTCTGGTTCTGTGTCATTGCACTTATCTTCGAATATTCCCTGTTCAGATCAATGAGCTTCTTTTGCAGGCCGTCCCTATCGGATGTGAGATCATGTATTTCGCTCTTAAGAGCATAATAACCATCAGTGAGGTCCTTGAGCTTGCGTTTTTCTTCTGCGGCAATGGATTCAGACTCCTTGCTTCTCCATACAGAGTCCTTGATCTGGAATTCCATGGAATTTTTTTTCTCTTCAAGAGAGGAGAGTTCGATTGTTTTTGCGATCTTTCTGTTGTTTATCTCACTCAAGTCGACCTCAAGATCGCCAACCTCTATGCTCATTCTCTCAACTATTTCGTCAAGCGCTGAATACCTCTCCTTTAATTCCTTAAGTTTTCCACTGGATGCTTCAAATCTTCCCTTGATTGATGAAAGTTTCATGTCAAGTTCCTTAATTTCTGCGGTAATTTGATCCATGTCATCATTGTTAGTCTTGAGTTTAATCTCGAAGTTCTTCCTCTGTTCCTCGAGGCTGCTCACGTCTGACTGGTTTCTCTGAATGCGCAGCTGCTTTTCCCCTACCTTGACACCTATATTCTGTATCTGCATCTTTTTTGTAGCTATGTCCAGCCTCAGTTGCTCAATTGCTTTCCGAACCTGGATCAGTTCCTGTCCGCTTATGGCTGCTCTCTGCCCCTCTATTTTCAGCCTTTTTTCAAGTAAATCTTTAACTTTGCCGGATATGCTCGAATTTTCGGCTTCGAGTTTTGCAACCTGGCTGTCCAGTTCATATATCTGCGTATTCAGGGAACCGATTTCCATGTTGTATCTTGAAATCTCCCTGTCCATAAGGGTAGCCCTGAGATTCAGTACCTGATTTGATATGTTCAGGTATCTCTCAGCTGTCTCCTTGTCATGTCGTAGTTCGTCAACGTGACGCTGCTCATCCTGTGTCCTTACGTCCAGCTTGATCATGTGATCGTTTATGCCCAGTATGTCTGCCTGGGCTTTTTGAATCTGGTTATCATAACTCTCAACTCCTGATATTGCCTCAAGGAGCTTCCTTCTCTCTACTCCGGTCATCTTCACCAGGTTGTTTATGTCTCCCTGCAAAACAAAGCTATAACCATCCAGGTATATCTTGAGGGAGTCAAGAAGCTGCTCTACATCTGAATGCTTCACCCTTGAACCGTTAATATAGTAGTTGCTTTTGTAATCATCGCCGTCGGCTGTCAGTTCCCTCATTATGCTGATCTTGCGGTTTTCCTGACCATCACCATTCTCTCCGGAATCTATATTTATCTGGACTCTGCAGTACTTTCGTCCCGGCCCGTCTTCCGAAGATCGATGAATAAGGTCGGACAACCTGTCAGCCCGAACGGATTTTGCTGACCTGACACCAAGAACAAAGAGCAGGGCATCTCCTATGTTGCTCTTTCCGCTTCCGTTAGGCCCACTGATAACAGTAAGTCCTTTCCTGAACTCAACTTTCCTCTTATGTCCGAAAGACTTGAAATTGTCCATTTCGATGGATTCTATTATCATGACTGCTCCTGTCAGACACTTTACGCTCTATAAATATATATATTTATCTATTTAATTGAATCATACTCCGGCAGATAATGCTTTTAGAACGAAATCAATACATGTACGATACTCTTGAAACTTGACGATGATACATATCTCAGAATACGGGATGAAGCTTATTCGCTTGGAATAGGGAACACTCCGCTTGCCCGCCTCGATCTGGATGGGGGAGTC
>JAJZKL010000235.1 GCA_021804185.1 Thermoplasmata archaeon
ACTCATAGGAAAACCTAATGCCGGAAAATCCACAATATATTCCGCGCTGACCAGTAACACGGTGGATATTGCCAATTATCCCTTTACAACTGTAAAGGCAAATCTTGGGATTGCACTGATTCCAACACCCTGTCCAGAAAAGATCATAGGAAAAAAATGCAACCCCAGGGAAGGAACCTGCGTAAATGGTACAAGGTATGTACCAGTTGAGATTATTGATGTGCCTGGGCTCATAGAAGGAGCAAGTGAAGGAAAAGGCATGGGGAATGAGTTCCTGGATAACATCAGGGATGCCGATGCCCTGGTACATATTTTTGACCTGCACGATTTTCCAATAAACCCTGACGGAAAATCACCCGGATATGATGAGTTCCTTGGAATTGAGATGGAAATGGTGAAATGGCTCTCCTCCAAGATCTCAAGAGAATGGGAGAGATTTGCTAAAAAAGCTGATTCCTCCGATGACCGGATAGAAAGGTCTCTTCTCAAGAAGATCGGATCCATGGGAATTAACGAAAAGCAGATTGCAGTTATACTTGGGAGGAATGCCTATCCAGGTAAGCTGACGCTTTGGGGGGAAGAAGATTTCAACCAGCTTTCCAAGGATATCCTATTTGTTTCCAAATCCCTCATTCCCCTGGGCAACAAGGCTGATCTCATTGATGAGAAGGCCGCTTACCGCATCAGATCAGTTGTAAGCAACTGTGCAATGGTATCAGGAGATTATGAGCTTGCAATGCAGAAGGCATTTTCTCATTCCATGATCTCATCTCTTGAATCCAATTTTGAAGTAAAAGGGGATGTACCTGAAAAGATCAGGACAGCCCTGGAGAAAATGAGGTCATTCTTCACCGAGAAATGGGTATCCAGAATCAACAGTTTTCTTGGTTCGGTGGTTACTGACAAACTGAAGTATATTGTGGTTTTCCCCGTCTACGATGAAGGCCAGTGGACAGATAAAGCAGGAAATGTCCTGCCAGATGCCTTCCTTGTGCCTGATGGATCCACAGCCATTGACCTTGCTTTCCGGATACATACGGACATTGGAAACGGTTTCATAAAGGCAATTGATGCAAAGACAAGAAGGGTAGTTGGAAAAGACCATGTTCTAAGTGACGGAGATATAATAAGAATTGTAGCCAAAACTTCGTGACTAACTGGCAACAGTGAAATGGAGAACAGTTACCATGCCCCAGCCATCCGCCCCAACTACTGTATAGGCCCCTGAGCTGAAATAGTTCAGCTGAGACGAGTTTCCTGAATAATAACCGCCAAGTGAATATGTTTGCGAAAAGTCAACACTGGCTGACTGCCCGTTATCCGTATCTGCATAGGCGCTTGTCGATGTTGGAAGAAACTCATACTGATTTATGGACTGCGTATTCACCTCTGCATCAGAGGGAAGAAAAACCTGGAGTGGAGTTGCGTTGCTAATGTTGTTTTTACTGTAATTTCCCTCCAGAACAGCAATTCCCATTGGAAGATAGTGGTCTGCCAAATTTGGAAATGAATAATTCACTGAAAAAGATGGATATACGGCACATACTGGCATAGTGTTGTCTGAAGAATCAAGATTGGATACTGCCAGTTCTACCGTTATGTTTTTTCCATGTTCTATGGAGTTATTGCTTATGGCAGTGCTCAGTTCAAGTTCATACGTATTACTGACATTGTAATCTGCGGTGCTCGTATCTGTTGGCAAAGCTGTGGGATTGCTGAAATGAAAAGCTATTATCCCCACTGCCACTACAATTATCACTATTATTACAGGAATTACTTTGTTGTAAGTTTTTCCTTTTTCAGGCTGACTCATTGGTGAACTCCTTAAGCAAAAAACTCTATTAAACCATTTAGATGGAATCCGTCTGTCGCTGCAGAGTGATACTGTATATCTTACGTGGGTTAGAGAATGCTTAGTGGTTAAAGAGAGGTGTTATATACTGTTTTTAATTAACGGTATATCGCTCAATTACAAATCAAACAGGTGATAAATTGGCCAATGGAGAAAATGCAGGGAAAAAATTAATTTCCACCAGAAAGAGATATCGATGGTCTGACGGCAACTACAAGAGAAGAGCATTACAGTTAAAGAAGAAAAGTGATCCTCTGGAGGGTGCCCCTTCAGCCAAAGGCATAGTTATTGAAAAAATAGGAATTGAGGCAAAGCAGCCAAATTCAGCCATAAGGAAGTGCGTTAAGCTTCAGCTTATAAAGAATGGAAGGCAGATTACTGCTTTTGCCCCCGGGGACGGTGCCATCAACTATATTGATGAGCATGATGAAGTCCTTGTGGAAGGAATAAGAGGCAGGCAGGGAAGATCAAAAGGAGATATTCCAGGAGTCAGGTACAAGGTATCAAAGGTCAACGGAATATCGCTACATGAGCTTGTCAAGGGAAGAAAAGAGAAGACGGTGAGGTAAGAATGGAACTGAAAGTGCTGGGAGCATACACAACAAACGACGTTGATGTGCATGATACCGGATTGATGAAGTACATCAACCTGAACACAAACCTCAATCTCCATACGGCGGGAAGATTTTCCAGTTATTCTGCTGGAAAGAGGAATATAAACACAATCGAGAGGCTTCTGAACAAGCTTATGAGGACCGAGAAATGGACTGGAAAGAAATACGGTGCTTACAGGGTCCTGAAAGAAGCATTCACAATCATAGCTGAAAAAACCAAGCAAAACCCGGTTCAGGTACTGGTAAATGCAATAGAGAATGCTGCCCCCAGGGAAGAAGTCACCAGACTGAAATACGGTGGAATCGCGGTCCCGAAAGCCGTGGATGTTGCACCTTCACGCAGGATAGATGTTGCACTCAGGAATATTGCAATCGGTGCCACAAATGCATCATACAAGAGCAAGAAGCCAATAGCAAACTGCCTTGCAGATGAGATTCTCGGTGCATCAAGAAATGATACAACCTCCTTCTCGGTAAACAAGAAAGAGGAGATAGAGAGAATAGCTGCCTCAGCCAGGTAAGCTATTTTTTAATTTCCATGAGCATTTTTTCCTTATTCTTTAAATGAGTTTTATTGTAATTTTTCGTATTGTAACTATAGTTTGTGGGAATATAGTCTGAATGAAACAACTGCAGGAACCTGGCATGTTTGGAATATTTACGGGCTTTTCAGGCATTTACCCATAATGGTTGGTGTCGGTTCCGTTCCCTGGCCCATATTCCTGAATGAATTTTATAGAGGAAAATCATTTACAGCGCCTTCGATGTTTTTTTATTTTCTAGACCTTGCCGTAGTTCCTGCAGTCATTGCCTATACCATTGTCGAAATTTGATTTCCTTTCCGGGAATTAGAAATTCAAACCGGAAATTGTCAGGACTGAAAATTTGACTTTTATGTTGGAAGGAACTGCAGGGAAGTTGCAAGAAGAACTATTGCAATCATAAGTGCAAGAGAGATAAAAGACATTATATGGGATATCTTCCTGATTTTCTGGACCTCGTCCATCTTGCCCTCCTTGCTCAGCCTTACTATCTTTTTTCCGTGGTATAAGTTATTTCCGTAGATTATCACGATCATTATGACCACTAGTATCATTTTCACAAGCAATGCTCTTCCTCCTTCTGAGT
>JAJZKL010000236.1 GCA_021804185.1 Thermoplasmata archaeon
ATGTTTTTAACCTTTGCTGAATAGCCGTTCAAGTTAAGTTTGAAACTATCAAAAATAGTAAAATCAATTGAGGGTATGATAAATATGGATATGATAGAAATTAAAAAAGGAGCTAGTTACGTTGTTGTATCGAACAGTGGTAAAGAAGACCCTATGAGAACGGAGGGTGAGTACGTTGGATACACCATACTTGGTGAAGAGGGAGCTATAGTATTCAGAGTTAAGGGAATAGAGAACAAATCATTTCTAAGACTCATCCCGGTATCAAATCTTTATGCCATTGAATTCAGTGAGGAAAATCTGATGCACAGCAAAGAAAATGAAAAGACTGCCGACAAGGCTTACTATATAAGTTGAGTTGTACAAATTTCATCATATTTTGGGCCGTCTGGCGTGAGTACGCTCCTGATTAATGTGACCCTGTCTGCCCACAAACTTATGTCTATTTTTTTACTCAGGATCTGATCAAGTTCCTGTCTGTTGGCGATTCCTTTGACCCTGCCCAGTGTCAAATGAGGGATCATTTCTCTTTCTTCCCTGTCTTTACCCAGTCCATTTGTGATATCCTTCCAGATTTCTTTTATGTTGTCAGAATCTGATGTGAGAATAAAAACCCTGCATTTACCTCTTCCTGGAAAGCAGTCAACCCCCTTGAACCTTGCTTCGAATCCATTGTATTTCATCTCTTTGATATAATTGCAGATTTTCCTTGAATAATCTTCCGTAATATCCTCGTAAAATTTCATGGTGAGATGCATCTGACTGATCCTGACTGTTTTGAGCCATCTGTATGTCTGGAGATCTCTCATGGAATCTTCGAGCTTTTCAATCCCGAGAAATTCAAGCGCAATGAATGCCCTCGTTCTGATCCTCTCTTTCCTTTTTTAGTTCCCTGACCGGAATCTGGATGCACATAGAGTATTGTATGCGCTGTATATTTATATGTCGTACTGATATCTTAGTCATGTCCAACGTTCCTGACAATCTAAAGTACACAAAGACACATGAATGGTTCAGAACTGAGGGAAATGCTGCTTTTATAGGAATAACAGATTATGCCCAGCACCAGCTCACAGATGTTGTTTACGTGGACTTTCCGAAGAAGGGTGAGATCAAAAAGAAAGGCGATGTTCTTCTCACAATAGAGTCTGTTAAGTCAGCAGAAGATGTTTATTCTCCTGTTGATGGCGAAGTGCTTGAAGTCAACAGTGAACTGGCCACGAAACCAGAACTCGTTAACCAAGACCCTTATAAGTACTGGCTGGTGAAATTATCATTGAAGCCTGGAACCCAAGCGGCTGGACTTTCTCCGGCAGATTACAAGAAACACATCGGAGAATAAGCTGGGAATGCCGGATAGAAAAGACAGGTTCTATTATCTGGCAAAGAAAGATAATTTCAGAAGCAGAGCAGCATTCAAACTCATGGAGATCGACAAAAGATTCCATATGCTCTCGATTGATGATTTTGTACTTGAGTTCGGATCTTCTCCCGGCGGATGGACTCAGTACGTCAGGAGCATAACTTCCAACCCCATTGTTTCAATAGATCTGAGCCCTATGGAACCAATTGAAAATGTCCATTTTATAAGAGGCGACCTCATGAATCCGGATTTCGACTCGATCCTGAGGGAGAACCTGAACCGGATAGGAATAACCAACTTCACAGTGGTGCTTTCCGATGCAATGATTCACACCAGTGGAAACAGAGGCAGGGACCATGCTTCCTCGTACCTCCTGGATGAAAGAATTATGAATATATCAATGAGATATCTCAGACCGGGCGGAAATGTAATTTTGAAGCAGTTTTACGGTGACCTCACAAAGACTTTCTTGAAGAAATGGGAGGAACAGTTCAGGTATTCCGGCATGACCACTCCTGAGGCTTCAAGACGTGGAAGCAGCGAAATATACATAGTATTCAAGGGGAAGATTCATGATTCGTGAGCAGTTAGGCCCATTGATTCCAAGTACTGATGCATACCCGGGTATTTCTCGTACTCTACAACAACTACAACTGTTTGATTGCTCATTGTCTTCATCGACTCGGCAAAATTGATTTCCATTTCCTCCAGTCTCTTCTGCTCAATACGCCTGAAACCGTCAATCCTCTCTATGTTGTCGTTCCATTGTTGTACAAACTCCTCTGCAGTCTCCCCTGTAAACTGCTTTTTCATAAGTCTTCTCTTTCTCACAGAGTGCCGTATCATGGACCATGTCCCGATCTCCCTGGTGAAATTGTCGCCAAATTTGTCTTCATCCATGTCAAGCGCAATCATCCTGATATTGTGTTTTTCTCCATAAAGAAGGGCTTCCGTGAATATGGGAGCCGGTGTCATGACCTCCCCGTATGACGAAAGGACAATTCCGTATATCATCTCATAATCAGAGAGAGAAAGCTCAAAGGGGTCCTTGAGAAATTCTGAAAGTCCCCTTAACTCTTCCGGGGATATTCCTATCAGTATGGTAGACGGTTCGACCCTTATAAGGAGGTTCCTCAGATCGTCGCCATCGCGAATGAGTCCTTTAATTCCGCCGAAGAGATAAATTGTGGCATTCGACTTTGGATCGGTAAATATTGAGATCATCTTGCATTTTTCTTCCTTTCAATAAGTTCCACCAGTTCTCCCCTTTCACAGAAAGATCGGAGTTCGTTTATATTTGTAACCGGACATCCCATGATATTATCCCTGTCCACTATTTTTCTGGATACAAGCAGGGCTTCATCCTCCATGAACTCAGAGACTTTCTTGATGGTCTGTATCTTGTTTGAAGCATTCTCCAGCATGTCCAGAAATCCCATAAAAACCAGCGATTTGACTGCATCAAGTGCCATGGCATCAAAAGCAGTCTTCTTCAGAAGTGTTATGTCATAACCGGCAGATTTCATAAGACTTATAATGGCGCTCCTGAAGTAGTCCTGCTCCGGAATACTTTCTGCAGGGGGACTGTACCGTGCTGCATATTCTGATACATCTATTTCCCTACGAATTTCACCGGACAGCAGCTCTTCAAGTTTGAAGAATATGTCTATGGTGGCAGCACTACCGTTTTCATAGAGGGATACGGATCTGCGGGAGATTCCTACCTTTGATGAAATGTATCCTATGGAATATCCCCTCTGATCCATTATTTCTCTCATCTTCCTGCCGTCAATTGAAACGTAATATCCTCCCGGCCCTGAAAATATGAACGGCTTCTGACCCTCAACATAATCCCTGAGGGTTTCCTCTGACATTATTGGTACACCGTGCCTGAAGTAGACGAGGTCATCCTCAAGCAATCCTCCAGAAGATCTTTCCCCGACGACCACGGGTGATGAGTCCATGAATTTTGATATTGCCAGCAGTTCCATCGAGTTGTCGCTTCTCAGCGTGTCGATATTGTACAATATCTTAATCACAAATTTTTCTCTGTCTCTCCGCGCAAGCAAGTCAAAAGTGACCAGTCCCTGAAGAAAGGGATCGGAAACCCTGAATCCATTTTCAATGAACATGGCGGAGAGTCTGACTAATATGGCCCTCCGATGATCTTCCACAGCTACTATTATCAATTCCTCTATTTAAACATTTTCTGTGCGTCAGATACATTAG
>JAJZKL010000237.1 GCA_021804185.1 Thermoplasmata archaeon
CCTGCCCAGGGAGCTGAACATCAAACCACTTCAATTGAATACTCAGTATTTGCAGATTCGGAAGAGTGCAATCAAGAATGGCACTCCCGAGAATCTGAGCGGTATTGAGCTCTTCTATTCCTATAATGTGAGTCTAAGCGGAATAGGGGATTTCCAGTTTGCATTCATTCCAGCCTTTTCATCGGTTCCACCTGAGGTAATCAACACATCTTCCATTGGGAGAATTCCAATCTTCTTCCCTCCTCCGGTTGTGAATTTCCTTTTAATCAACGAAAGCAGCAATTATGCTGCAAATTCCATAGAATTTAAGATCGTGAACATTAGTGTCTCCAGCAGGAATCACAACATAGAAAACATAACATCACCATACAGCGCTTCCCCTCGATCTAATGGAGGCGTATACGGGAAGTATGTCGGTCCTTCTTACCTACTCGATGCGTCCATGAGTGGAGCAGTTCCCATTCAGTCGATTCCGGTTGGAAATTACACACTTGCAGTTACTATTGCTATATACCAGAATATTATAGGTTTTCCACCGCCCCTTCTGAAGATAGCCAGTTTCTCCATGCCTTTTATTGATATAGAAAACTAGTAAGGCAATCAAAACAAAAAATTTGACTTCAATGGAGAGTCAGAGTTTTCTTTTGCTGAATTTCAATTTTCCGACATACTTCAAAATCCACTCCACCAGCCTCTGGTATGTCCTGACTCCTTCTTCAAGAACAACAATAAGGCCGTTTTCTTCAACAACAAATTCTCTTAAGGAAAGCCAATCCAAATATACCATGAATTTATCATAAGACAGACCTGAGTACGTGGCAAGCTTTGTCTTGTTCAGGGGGCCCTCTTCTATGAGCGTCTTAATGATTCTTGCGATCACGTAAAGGTCAGGTTTAAATTCCCGATCCCTGGAATTCAAGATAGAACCACCTAAGTTCCGTTATGAGGCCATCCATAAACCATAATTCATTGTAACTTTTCCTGATAGAATGGTCCCCCAGGATTAGTACAAATATGGCTGAAAATGGAAGAACAATGAATATGTTCTGTGCCACCCCGAATATGCCTTGAATTATAAAACCATAGAAAAGCCACAGCAGTATCGAAGCGAGCACCCAGTAGGTGATAAACTGGAAAATGCTCAGTACCAGAAAACCCTGCTTTGCTCTCCGTAAATGAAAGAGAATGTCTTCCCAGTCCTCATGCTCAATAATCCTTAGGATTCCAAGTATCCCCTCACTGAGAGAGTTCTCCCATGAGATTCCCTTGCTTGATGTGTATGCACTGTTCAGGGTGAAGTAAATGTATGACAGGATGAAAAGCCAGAACAGGCCCACAATGACCAGTGCTGAAAAGTTTCCGGTTCCGGGTAGGGGTATCGAACCCATATAAGGATACAGGGTAGCATAATCATAATAATCTGTAATGAGAACAAGAAGGGAGGATGCAAGCACTGTTGCCAAAACAATCGTGATTACTGTGGGAAACCTGTTTCTGGCGGCACTATATCTTATTGCTGTTGAAACCGAATTCTGCAGTGCCCTCATTTTTTCTACGGCTTCTTTCTCGTTCAAAATGGAGC
Organism: Thermoplasmata archaeon; assembly: GCA_021804185.1. Next base: position 1,583 of record JAJZKL010000237.1, read on the forward strand.
ACCGTCCATCGCTACGATCACAGAAGCAGCATTTTCAATATATATAGAGAAGTAATTCGAGAATTGATCGGAAACATATCCGGGAAATTTTGTCTGGAAGAAATCAACTGAAACGTTGTAAACAGCTCCTGAAAAAAGAGGGCTCTGCTGGTTGAGAGATAAATTCATAATCCCACCTGAAATAGATGATGCGCCCACAAAACGAGTAGCGTCAAAGTGAAATTTGATCGTTATGGTGGGGGTGGCATCGCTAACAACGTAATGGGTTCCGTTTTGAAGCAATATGGTGGCATTACCGGCACTTTGCCCGGAATACTGCACCTGGATTTCCCCATTAACGTTTATATTTTTTAGAGCAACTGCGGCTATAATTGTTCCATTGCCATCTTGCGGATGTGCGTTGAACTGTTCCCGACTGGAACTGAAACCATAAAGAAATCCTACACATAGGGTGGTTGACATAACCACAATGACTGTAAATATCTTGATTGAACGCGAGTTCATGATTGATCCGCATGAATAATATTTTAATTACATTTAATAAAAGCTCCCTTCCAGTGAGTTAATCGGGTTCAGATGGAAACCATGGTCTGAGAAAAATATCGGAATTCGTTCCCCTGACAAACCCTAACTCAATTCTCTCAGCTATGATGTATATGGCCGGAAACAGGAGGACCAGGTAGGATATCTCTGTGCTCTCCGTTATGAGATGGTTCATGTTGACAACTGCTGAAAGAGTCATGGCAATAATTGCTGCCCCGAAAATATTCTGGATGCCTGCCATGCCATGATTCTTTCTGCTGGTCATGTAATGAAGGAAAAGAAGCGATGCAGCGATAACAAGCGATAGCTCGGCATACCTCGCCGCTGGATTGCCCAGCAGCATGGCCAGTGTTGTTATGAATACACCGGAGAACAACAGCAACACTGTTACACGTGATATCCTGAATTTCCCTCCCAGTTTGAATTTCTCCATCAGATCCAGTTTTTCCGTTATGAGGAGGCCGCCAATGGTACCGAAAACCATGAGGTCAGGATGGGAGAAGATGTCCTGCGCTAATGTGCTGTTCAACGGATATCCATTATTTGCCGCAAGGGCAGAAATGCCTATAATAAGCCCTAATGCCGGGGAAACAAATGAGCCGGCAATCCCTGCGTATACAATGCGGGGAGGTGAGGTTTCCGATGCTGCACCTTTTTCAAAACTGGAAATATTGCGAGACGTGATGCTCTTATCCTCTGGGAAGCATAAGTATCTCCCCTAAAAATTTAGGTTGCCTAGGGCAGGCAACCCAAACCACTGTGGTACGCGGCAGTTTGCGTATTTAGCGCGGTTATGGAGGAAGAACGATTAATTGCCCCATCATGGAGCCACTGGAATCCATGGAAGGAGCTCCACAGTCACACATACATCCCCAGGTATAATTTCCAACAGTGTTGAAATAGGTATATGCAACCTCTGTTGAATGTGGGAAAACCGGTATGTTCAGACCTGTGTTGGTGGTGAATGTGTGGGAAATATCCTGAGCTGGTATTTCTGTGACATATTGGACGGAGTTCAATGCAAGCTGCTGAGAGTTGTCAGCCATAACACTGTCTGAAACAAGAATGACTCCCCCGACAACACCGCTTGCATTCTCTGTTGATGATCCAAATGGAAGGCTGGTCCCGGGATCATAATTGACAATAGAGATCCTGACCTCTTTTCCAAATGGTACCTTTATGACACTGGATGATTCAAGCACCCCATTGTTAACAACATAATAGGAGTAGATGCCGCTGGAGGTGTTGTTCCCTGAGAATTGCTTTTCTATGACAAGGTTGAGCTGGAAATAACCTGAGGTTTGCTGGCTGTTATTCTGTGTAAAGACAAAGCTTAAGCCAGAGAAAAAGACCACAATTATGAATGCCACCACTAATGCCGATTGAAGTTTTGCTTTCATTCATGTCGCCATCAATTATAATATCTAAACTATTAATTAACTTTCCTGATGGTAATGC
>JAJZKL010000238.1 GCA_021804185.1 Thermoplasmata archaeon
TACCACTGCATAGACACCTTCCATTGACTGACTCAAATCTGTCTTCTTTTTATAATTAAATTCTACGAATGAACTCGCATCCTGAAAGGCTGACCTTGCTTTTTCAGGGTCTCTTGAACCTATGATTATGCTGTAACCTGCGTTTTTTAAACCGGAAACAACTGCTTTACCGATGCAGCCTGTGGCCCCCAGGACCATGACCTTAGAACCGGATCTTTCTGAAACCATGTCTGATTATTATGAAGGGCTTTATAAATCCATATAAAACTTCTTTTATGTTTTTATAATTTTAGAGAAACAAAAAAACAATAAAGGAGAATGATTCATATATCTATGCTTGTCAGAGAATTCGACACTAAACTGGACATGCAATGCATACTCACACTGGATCTTGATGTTGATCTATTCAATGCCGCAAAAAAGTTCAATATCTATGCGGAAGGAAGTCTGTCCCTCAACAACGGTGGCATAGATCTTTATGCTTATATCCCTGTTCAGGGGCCACTTTCCAGAGAGGTTGAAATTTTTATATCGCGTTATCCCCACACTAAACTGGAAAATGCATATTCCCTGAAAATTGACAGAGACCAATGCGGGGACCTCGTAAAACTGAGGGATCTTCTTCTTTTGAAATCGGTAATAATCGATGATGTTTACTTTTCCGGTGGCCTGCTTTATGTCATTTTCAGATTCCACAGCTCACAGTTGAAAAATGTTTCAGACTTCATACTCAAAACAAAACAGCAAATTCCCAGGGTTGTTCCGGAATACCTCGGTAAAAGCCCCGGTCTCCTTAAGATTCTTGGACAGATTGACAACCGCATCCCACTCTATTACATATCGCTGGACACAACACCTCCCCCCTCACAGCTTGATCACCATAACAATCCTCTTGGTATCCCTTCGTGGACCAGAGAGATAGAATATCTATCCGGTGGGAAAATAGGGGCAATATATTATACTCCAAGTGCGATTCAGGTTGATATGGAAAAGGTTGAGGTTATTTCAGAGAGGGATGGAGTATTCAGAGTATTTTCTGAGAACCCAATTCTTGAATTTCTTGCTGAAAAGATGTCGAGGATGCCAATAATGGCAATCAACCGTGCCCAGAGATTTGAGAAGTCAAGGCTCAAGATGGATGTCATTCTACCGGAGATTTACGCCTCCACCTACCTGGATATTGTATCCGAATCCACTGAAAAGTTTCCGGAATGGGAAATAACGCTGGCCGGATCTTGCAGATTCTCATATATAGGGAAATTTATGGAACAAGGATCGTACATTTAATCGACCACGATCGATCAAATTATCACACCTCTTTCATTGTTTGATTATAACATCAATGCAGGTAAAGCATAAGAGGTAATATGAGATTTCAAACCATGGATAGAACCAGAAAAGTTCAGGTTGTGGTTTACACGATGAATCACAATCCTCATTTTCTCATACTTAAAACAATTCCCAGGAATGAAAGTTTCTGGCAGAATGTGACCGGTGCCATAGAAGATGGTGAAACTCCAGAACATGCAGCATACAGGGAACTTGAGGAAGAGACAGGCATAGGAAAGGATATGATACTGGAGTTCAGGCAGATCTTTTCCTTCAAGTACAGGGACCTCAGAGATTTGGAAGTGGAAGAGACCGTATTTTCTGCAAATGTAAAGAATGGTACCCCCGTGGATATCACAAAGAACGTCTACCCTGAGCATGAAACTTTCAGGTGGTGTTCAGCCGATGAAGCAAAGAAACTCATGAAGTGGGCATCAAATTCCACGGCGATTGATAGTGTAATGGAAAAGATTAAAAAATAAATTTCTGCAGGGAGAAAATAAAACCCCTGCTTTACAGCAACTGTTCACTGTATTCTGACTATGGTGCCTTTTTCTCTGGCTTCCTGAATATCAACAGAGGTCCTGTACCTTCTGCCGTTTCTGGAGAAAACTAGGTCTAAGGTGCTTCCCATCTCGGTACCGGACAGCTTCTCTATAAGAGCCCTCATCCCGGTTATATCTGTATCTCCCAGTTTCAGTATTATATCTCCAGGCTTCAATCCAGATTCATAAGCCGGAGACCACCGATCCACCCTGACTACCAGAACACCTTTTTTTATTGATGATCCATGCATCCTGAGATCATTTCCGTCCAGGTCAACACCCGATATTCCAAGCCATGGCCTTGTTACATGCCCATTTGATATTATATTCCCCATGACCCTCTTTACAGTGTTCACCGGTATTGAAAAACCCATTCCCTGTGCAAATGGAATCATAGCTGTGTTAACACCTATTACGTTTCCCTCAATATCCGCCAGAGGCCCACCACTGTTTCCAGGATTTATGGCGGCATCTGTCTGAATAAGGCCTTCGAATATGAAATCCGCCCATGGCATTGGCCTGTTCTTTGCACCTATTACGCCCAGTGAAACAGTTGGTCCTCCGGGAAGTGCAAGTGCATTGCCCACCGCAAGAACGAACTGCCCCACTTTCAGTTTGTCAGAATCTCCCATTTTTGCCGGTTTCAGCCCGTGAGCGTCTATCTTCACCACTGCAATATCCGTCTGTGGATCAGAACCAACCACCTCACCTTCGAAGCTTTCTCCGGAGTTCAAGACAACCTCAACGTTCTCTGCCCCTTCTATGACATGGTTATTGGTTATTATATAACCATCTGCAGATGCAATGAAGCCAGATCCAGAACCTTTCACTGGAGAAATACCGTATCTGAGGTCCCTGCCGATCTTTAGGCTGTTGATGCTTACCACAGAATCCTGAAGCGTTTCCACAGCGTTTACGACACTTTCCTGAAGAACTTTCAATCCATCCATATACTCACTCCCTGTCCCACTTCTTTGGGACATTATTCAAGATAACCTTTAAGTTAATATATTGGAAAGTTTTAACGGATTGATCAGGTGAAGTTGAATTGACTCAGTTGAAATTGATGCACCTGCAGCCTCCATTGAAGAATACTGCACTGCTTGAAAAATACAGGGAACTGATGAGAACATGGACCCTGCCGGTTATATATGCACTGGGAGAGAAGGAACATTCCGGATTCAATGATCTGAAGAAGAACATAGGCGCCATAAATTCCACAACACTTTCACAGACCCTTGATATTATGGAGAAATATGGAATTGTTGAAAGAATAATAATACCTCAGAAGCCTGTCAGGGTGAAATATTCCCTTACTGCCAGAGGGCTTGAATTCCACAGGATCCTTATGGAACTCTGGGAATTCACTGGAACTTCTGCTGAAAATTGATTTGCTGCACCATGAAAACGGCACAATATTCAAAAAATTTGTTTAAAGGACAGTTCATCTGATCCATTTAAGGATCTCTTCTGTCTTTCTCACACGACCGATTCTTTTCAACACGAATTCCACTGAATCCCTGTGGGATTCCTCTGAAAGATCTGACATTGCATCCTCTGGAAATACCTGCTGGTATCCATACTCGTAGGCAAACCTTGCTGTGCTTTCTACACCGTACTTTGTGGCTATCCCACAGAGAACTATTGTGTCAATCTTCCTTCTTCGGAGCTGCAGATCAAGATCTTGTATATTCTTTTTAAC
>JAJZKL010000239.1 GCA_021804185.1 Thermoplasmata archaeon
GAACTGAAGTTGAGTACAGCTTATTTGCATGTCATTTCCCTGCCTCAAGTAAATACGGAAATAACGGTCAACACATTATAGGTGAGACTTTCGGATATTCAGCACCTCAAGGAAATACGCTTGAAGAAGGAAATTACATGTTTGTCCTGGTCAATCCAGCATTTTTAACAATTCATGTCTCCCCTGAGGTTTTTATATCCATATAAACCACCTGGAGCGGAGGATAATCGAGAGTTAACAGAGGAACAATAGTCGGAAGCTGGATGCGCGAAGAGTATCTGCATTAATAATATCTGCTGTGGTTTCCTTAAGGTTGGCATAATTGTAGATGTTTGTGTTTCACATTGCAATCGTGGTGAAAGTTGAGAACCACACAGCCTTAATTGTGTGAGTAAGTCAGATAACCCCACCCTTTTTTAACTGGATCTCTGTCTCCCTCATCTTCTTTTTTGCCAGATTATCTGCAGATTTTGAACTTTTCCTCACAGCTATAATCATGATCAGAATGGCAACGGACACCCCGAATATCTGGAGGCCATATCTGGAGAGCACGTCAACTCCAATAAAAACTGCAACTCCAATCAATGCACCAGTTATTATTGGGTACGGAAGGGAGTTAGCCCTTGTGGAACGATCCTCGTCCTTTCCAATAAGGAATGAGGCTATGAACCCCACCACTACAAATGAAAATGTAACCAGAAGAAATGGATCGATGTTGAAATGTGTATCTGCAAGGGGGAGAGCAAGCTGGTACCCGTTAAGTATGAGAGTGTACATAGCAAGTGCTTCCCTGAGGTAAACAGAAGAAGCTGCAGCAAAATAGCTTACTCCTGTATATGTCATGGTGTGAGCTATTGCAAGCTGGTCCAGTAATGTGCCCAGTGACAGGAAAAGATATGTTATTGATCCATGGATTCTCTTCGCAAATATTCCCTCCACAGCAAATATTATTCCAAGGCTGAAAAAGAAAGTTATTGCAGTGGTGATGGTGAGGGGGATCATTATTCTTCCCAGAAGAAATACTGGGGAAATTAGGCCTGCTGCAGTGAGCGAAGAGTTCAGGAAAATAAGCGATCCGGCAATAGCTGCAACCGGATATATAAATCTGGATATTCTCCTTGGAGTGAGATGTTTCACAAATGGTATGGCCACTATCAACACAAGCATGGAGATGTAAAGCGTGGTGGCTATTTTTGGCACAATGTAGAATATAAGAAGTATTGCAGGTGATATGATGAGAAGATTGACCGGTATTCTTTTCACAGATTGGTCCATTTAATACCCCTCGTTTGTCATCTTTCCATACCTGTACTCAGACATGAGCCTCATTAAAAGATCATTCTCCCTTGCCACTGAACTCTTCAGCCCGATGCTCTGGAAGAATTTTGCAACATTGTTCAGGTATCCCCTCTCCACCAGGCCGGTACTGGCCAGAAGTTTTTCATATACCGGATCCTCTTTTGGCTCTGTAAAGCCACGAGGGTCCACAAGAAATATAAACACTCTTTTCCCTATTTTATAATCCCGAGGATTTCCACCGTTAAATGATTCAGGATATGAAAAAGGGCTTATTAGAAAGATAAGGGCGTTCTTCTTTATCCTCTTCTTAACTTTCTCCATTAGCGATAGAACATTGAATGTCCCTTCCGGCCTTATATCCGACACCAGCTTCTCAAGATTCTTAACCGATTCCTCTGATTTTGTGGGTGCTATGAAATGATCATGTGCTGAGGAATCAACCATGAAACCCACGCCATCGTGATTCTTCAGTATTGCATAAGATGCATTTATGACCACGTTTACAATAGTGTCATACATCCTCTTTTCTGCCGTACCCTGATTAACGTTCCAGCTGTAGTCCATTGCAAATATGACATCAATTGGTTTCTCCTCTTCCATCTGTTTAATGTATAGATCTTCCCCATTGATTGCACCGTAGCGGTTCCAGGCAACATACCTGAAATCGTCGCTTTCAGTGTACTGCCTCACACCATAGAAATCGTAGCCCTGCCCAACTTTTCTGGAATAATGCACCCCCATGTAGAATACAAAGTTGCTGAGCCTTTCACTTCTCTGCGTGTGTATGTCAGCGATAGCTGGTGCCACACTCACTTCATCTATACTTGGTATTGTGTATTCAACAAGGCAGAGTTTCATCGGATCCTGGGTGTATACCTTAACTGGCCCAATCCGGTACTTCCCTATGGCTATTGATTCTATTGAATAATGCTTCTTCACTTCATCTCCAGGTTCCAGAGAAAGGAACCCTTCATATTCACCGGAGGATTTGAAAACATCTGAAAGTGTATCAAAATAGTGAAAATAGACCCTTTTTTTACCCTTGTTCCGGAATACTATCTCTATGTTTACTGTCTGGAATTTTCTGGATCTTTTTCCCGGCATAATTCTCTCAGTGTCAACATTGTAAAGGTCCAGAGCAGGACCCCTGTTGAATAAAATTATATCAGATGATACCACAAAAAACAGTATAACTGCCAGCGCTATGTAGTACGGATATCCAAGAAGGATGGATTCGAATATTCCGTAGGACAGAATGGCCAGCAGAAGATATCCTGATTTTCTTATCATTTAGGCGTATCAACTTCCGAAATTATTTCATCAATAATCCTGTTGAGTGTACCCAATACATCGTTGCCGTTCTCGATCATGGCTTCTGGCCTCAGTATGAGGCGGTGGTTGAGAAGCTCACGGCTCAGGTATTTTATGTCCTCGGGAATAACATAGTCTCTCCCGTTGAGGAAGGCATTTGCCTTTGCGGCATTCAGGTACTTTGTGGTGGTCCTCGGGCTCGCACCAACGAATATGAGATCATGTTCCCTGGTCTTCCTTATAATATCCACAACATATGTTATGATCTCTTCGCTTGCATAGACTTTTTTCATCTCCTCCCTGAGCATTATGATCTTTGACCCATCGAGAACTGATTCCTCTTCCAGCGGAGGATCGGTTATAGATTTCAATATCCTCAGTTCCTCTTCCCTTGTAGGGTAGGTCAGGATACACCTGAAGAGAAATCTGTCCATAAGGGCTTCAGCCAGCGGGAATGTTCCTTCCTGCTCAATTGGATTCTGCGTTGCAATTGCAAGGAATGGCTCAGGAAGTGGATTTATCTCTCCCCCAACGGACACATGCTTCTCTTCCATTCCCTCCAGAAGAGCTGACTGGACCTTGGGAGGTGTTCTGTTTATTTCATCGGCAAGGAGGACATTTGCAAATATTGGACCCTTCCTGAACTCCATTTTTCTCGTTTCAAGATTAAATACTATGCTTCCCGTGATATCCGATGGGAGCATGTCTGGAGTGAACTGGATCCTCTTGAAATCCATACATAGATTTTTTGCAAATTCGCTTGCAAGCATTGTTTTTGCCAGTCCCGGTACCCCCTCCAGAAGAATGTGGTTCCCGCTCATCAGGGAGATGAACATGAACCTGATTATCTTCTCTGATCCAATTACTCTCTTTCCTATTGCATTCTCAATATCCTTTACGGTTTTCCTTACGTCCTGCAGATCTGACAAATCAAGTTCCGTCATAGA
>JAJZKL010000240.1 GCA_021804185.1 Thermoplasmata archaeon
CTCATAATTGATCAACAGCGTCATGCTTTTCGTGGCGTTTTACGGAATTGCTTTTCTCTTCGGCAATCTTGGGCCAAACACAACGACTTTTATCCTCCCAACGGAGCTTTTCCCGACCCGCATAAGAACAACGGGGCATGGAATCGCAGCGTCCACCGGAAACTTGGTGCCGGAATATTCACTTTCCTTGTCCCTGTTCTCCTTGTCACGATAAATGTATCCGGCGTCCTTTACATACTGTTCGGGATTGCAATGGCAGGTGCAATGGTTACCATGATAACCATAAGGGAAACCAGGGGGAAATCACTTGAAGAATCTTCATCACTCCCTGAAAAAAGAGGAGGTTATCCAACAGTTTCACTGAACCCCAAGAGATGACTAATGGACGGATAACAGGGAATATTTGGTTTGTAGTACCTGGATTTAAAGTGCAGAATACGGGTCTATGAGGAAAGGGTTTGTTTTCTGTTCATGTTCAAGAGTTGTATCAGCCCCATGTCCCGGGTAAATCCGGTATTTCCCAGCCATGGACCTTAATTTTTCAAGAGTCCTGGCCATATCACTTCCGGAGCCTCCAATATCAGTCCTGCCTATGGTTCCCCTGAAGATCGTGTCACCGGAAAATATGCAGTCACCGGCAAAAAAACATGTGCTCCCGGCAGTGTGGCCTGGTGTCTGCATTACCCTCATGGTTTCATCACCGAATTTGAATTCCTGCCCATCTGAGAAAGTACCTCCAATGACAATCCTTTCTCCCTCGATGCCAATGAATGATTTCATTGATTCCGGATTTTGCATGGCCATTCCAGCATCATTTTCATTTATGTACATGGAAGATCCAAGTGATCCGCATACCTTTCCAGATCCGTTTATGTGATCAAAATGGCCATGGGTTGCCAGCACATATTTCACTTTTATCTCATTTTTGTTGACAAATTCAACCATCTCTCCTGACATTTCACCCGGGTCTATTACCACCGCTTCTTTCCCTGAGATGACCAGGTACATGTTTGTGTTGAGTGGCCCTACAACAAATCTCCTGATCTCCATCATCTTTATCAGGGACTTTCCAGGAAGAATTCCACGCGCTTGTTCCTCTTGCCCTTGCTTTCAATCTTTTTCAGGACTATCTTTCCTATCTCTCTTGAATCCTGTACATGTGTCCCGCCGTCTGCCTGCTCATCCAGACCATCAATAACAATTATCCTGACAACGTCAAGACTCTCTATGAGCCTTCTGCCTGGTTCTGTCCTTGCAAGGTTGGTCATTGCAAGTGCCTCTTCCCTTGGCACTTCCCTCTGGTAGATGTGATGCCCCTCTTTTATGAAAGCGTTTGATTTTTCAAGTATATCTTCAACCATTTCCCTGCTGAAATTGTTGAGGTCTAGGTCTATCCTTGCCCTGTCTTCATATATCTGGCCTCCGGTAAGCATACCCTCCTGGGAGAATCCTGATGATACAATCCCGTCCAGGACGTGTATTGCAGAATGATACCTCATGTGCGCATATCTCCTGTTCCAGTCTATAATCCCATGAAACCTGTCCCCTTCGCTGATTTCAGGGGCATTCTCGATTACATGCAGAATATCGTCTCCCTCTTTCCTCACATCAGTTACATTGAACTCCTTGCCCGAGGGAGAGATCAGTTTACCAGTATCGCATGGCTGGCCGCCACCTGTTGCATAGAATACTGTCCTGTCAAGGAACACCCCGTCATCCCTGACCTTTGTAACCATGCAGTCAATTTCCTTCCGGTTCATCTCCCTTAAAAACACCTTGTCAGTCAATGGACAATGAACCCTGCATTGGATATATAATTTATGAGAGAATAATGCCATGTAACATATCTTTTAATTTTTCGCTGGATGTTTAAAATACAGGTATTTTATGTACTCTTCTTTATGTTTGATGTACAACTTTGATGAACAAAGCTTAAATAGTATTGATAAATTATGAGAGTATGTCACTAATAAAAGAAGAAGACAGGAAATTTCTGTCTGATGAATTCAACAAGTACCTAAAGGATAATGTTGACCTGATTGTTTTCACATCTGACAGTGCAGACTGCAAGTACTGCAAGGAAACCGTTGAACTTGCCAGTGAAGTTGCGGAAATAAATGACAAGATAAAGATTACCGTATACAACATCGACAAGGATAAGGAAATTGCTGAACAGTACGGTGTTCACAAATTCCCCACAACAATAGTTGCAAAGGCAGGGGAGAAGGATGGAAGGATAAAATATTCAGGACTTCCCTCAGGCTATGAGTTCGGATCACTTATTGAGGATCTCAAGACCGTTTCAAGTGGAGAGGCCGAGGTATCATCAAAGGCAATTGAGATAATCTCGAAAATAGACAAGCCCATAACAATAAAGGTGTTTGTCACGCCAACATGCCCGTACTGCCCTAAAGCGGTCGATACAGCACACAAATTTGCGCTCCTGAACAAGAACATAACCGGAGAAATGGTTGAGTCACTGGAATTCGAGAACGAGGCTGAAGAGGCTGGAGTCTCAAGCGTTCCCCACATAGTAATAAACGGCGATGTGCAGTTTGTTGGTGCATACCCGGACGATCAGTTTGCAGAATACGTCATGGAAGCATACAACCAGGCATAATTTCAGACACAATTTTATATATTAACAATTATTTATCAAACACAACCCATTTATTTTTACAGTGTATATCCAGCCATGTCAGCAAAGGAACTTTTGGAACAAATTGTAGGCAAGGCAAACGGAAACGAGGCTGTGAAGAAGGATTTATCTGGATTCAATAAGGTATTCCAGTTTAAGGTATCGGATTCCTCGCCGTTTTACGTGGCAATTGAGAATGGAACAGTTGCACTGAAGGATGGAGATGCACCTTCACCTTCTGCAACCATTACAGGAACAGATGCCGTGCTCAGTGACATGTTTTCCGGGAAACTTGACCCTATCAAGGCCTTCATGGCGGGCCAGATAAAAGTTTCAGGTGATGTATTCAGCACGCAGAAGCTTACTGGAGTGATATCCAAGCTGAGAGCGTGATCTCCTTGGAAATTAAAAAAGTCGCAGTGATCGGGTCCGGCCTTATGGGGCATGGAATTGCCGAGGTCTTTGCACTTTCTGGTTTTGAGGTGAGAATAGAGGATGTTTTTCCGGAAGCACTGGAAAAAGCTAAAGCCTCCATCGGGAAAAGTGTTGAGAAGCTTGTGAAATCCGGCAAGATAGACCAGCAGAAAGGAAAGGACACAATCGCAAGGATAAGCTATTTTTCACAGATGGAACCGGCAGTCAAGGATGCGGATTTCATCATTGAGGCAGTTCCAGAAATAATGGAACTGAAGAAGGAAGTATTTTCAGGAATAGATAAATTTGCAAGGCCTGATGCCATAGTGGCATCCAACACATCAAACATAAAGATATCATCTCTGGCCGAAAACATGTCACTGAGCACGGCATCTGTTCCTGTAATGGTTGCAGAAGGTGAAGGTGCATCTCCATCCTTCAGTGCAACTGTTCCATTCTCAATTGCCACGTAAAACGGCGAGGAATCCGAT
>JAJZKL010000241.1 GCA_021804185.1 Thermoplasmata archaeon
TATGCCCATACATGATCCAGTCTCCCTCAGGGTCCGGCGTTCCCCACCTTAGAATGTTTCTGCTTACAGGTTCAAACATGATTATTGCAAGACTAACCAGAGTATAACAATTTAGCCGCCATATGATGGTACTGAGGGATGTATACGCTATTTCATCGCTTTCTGCAGATTGACAGTGTACTTTGTTATTCCATCTCTTTCACACTTCGAATATAATTCCTGCCTTTCCCGAACATGAAGGCCTTATCCGACTCAATGGAATAGCTGATACGTTTTGAATTCCTCTTCAGTGAGATTATGAAGAACAACCTCAACTGTTACATTTTCATTCCGGATCGTACCACATGAATTCTGTAAAATGGGTCTATCTCAGATGCATGTCGTGGAATGCATAAAGCATATTTCACGATCCTGATGCTGTTATTGAAAGCGGAGAAAGCTCAACCAATTTTTGGGCATTATCACCCAAGAGGAAATTTTATACAGAATTCTTTTATGCAATTTAATGACCAGCGAGGTGGTGAAGAATTTTATCAACGAGAACCGGGAGAGAAATGCCGTTTCATGGAGTTACATAAAGTCATTGAAGAAACATTCCGGCAGAAACGCCATGATACTATTTCTTTCTCCGATTTTTTTCGAATTTTTTACGGTTTTTTATGCTGGAAATTTATTGTATATAACCACTGCTGTATGTGTTTACTGGATCCTGATTCTGCTTTTGATCCATGAAAGATTTGTAATCGACACTAGTTTCAAGAATCTCCCATTCGACTTCAGGCATTATCTTTCCAATTTTCCGGCATCATTTTCCTATTTTAAATATGGATTCTTCACCATGCTGGTTACGGGGCTCATACTTTTTCTCGTATATGTCAGGTATACATGGTATGAAGGAATGGCAACGCTTATCCTTATAGTGGGACTTATAGAGATTACATTACTCTGGAATCCAGTTCTGCACAGTATTCGAAAAGGATCGATAGAACTTGAATCGGATGCGGTAATTTCAAGATTGAGACTGATATGTAACAGACTTGGCCTCCCTGAAGTCACTCCCAGAATAGCCAAGGCAAAAGAACTCAAGATCGCAAACGCATTCTGCGCGGGAATCCTGAGGCCGATAATTTATATTACGGATTTTCTGTATGAGAACGTTTCGACCGACGAGGCTATAGCACTTCTCATTCATGAACTAGTCCACCTTAAATTCCATGATAACTTCAAGAGAGTTATCCTACTGGTCTCCGTGTTCACTGCCATTCAGGCATTTATATTAATCTCAGGACTGGCTTATGCTGGTTATATTCCCATCTTCGCGGAACTTGTGGGAGTATTCCCTTTTGCTATTATTATTGGAGTTTTCGCGATCATGTTTGTTATCGTGCCTCCCAGTGGGACAATCTGGAAGGGGCAGGAACTGAGGGCTGACAGGCTTGCGGCTAGAGAGACTGGCGCCGATGATCTGTCTCTGGGTATACTGAAGGCACATTACCTGAACTTGTTTCCTCTTGAGTTTGCTAACAGGGCTGACAGGGTCCACCCGCCTGTTATTGTCAGGATAGATAAAATCCAGAATGCCTGATCGAACAGCCAAATTACCATTTATTCTGTATTGGGAGATTTCCTCATAGAAACATGAAAATAGTGCTAACACACATTCTAATACATTGTCTTTGGAGAAGAAACTTGGTTCGTCTCAGACGTCATTAAGAATCTTTTTCGTGCGTGTTTATGGGAATTATTAGATTTCAGCGATCAGGGTAGCTTTTTTACAGAAGGAGTATAAGTTATTAACCAGAATTCGCATGATTATATCATGAGTAACCAGAAGGGGCGAAACAGGAAAGTGACTATATTTTTCGTCACCAGGGAAGGAACGGTTAGCTCACATGACATTGGGCAGAGAATGTGTTACAATACCCCTCTTGAAGCCGGAGAGTTCTTTTATGACATTGATTTTGCCTTTGTTCCGGTAAAGTGCAACCGTTGCAGTGCACTCCAGATTGCCTATCTGGAGGGTACAAGCTCCATCGACGAAGCAGAGGCTCCCAGCTGGGAAGACAACATGGGATACCATTCCAGTTTCAGTTGCGGCGCATGCGGCACACTGCTTTCCGTCAGCGTCCTGTCCACATGGTATAACTATGGAGTCAACTTCCTGAGCCTGCAGCTGGAAAAATGCGAGGTTGTACAGATACACGGAATGGAAAAAATATTCGAGCAACAGAAGAACATTCTGGACAGCTTCAGGACAGTTTTTCCCTGAGAATTTCCTCAAAGAGAACTTCGTGTACAACCCGAATCTTAGCTTAGCTTATGCCGTCACGCTTTATGCCTAACTTCCCTGAACATTGACTCATTCAGTCCGGTTAAGCATAATTTTCCCGTTATCCGTATTCCCTGAGTATCTCTATTATCTTATCCGCCTGTTGTTCTGCGGTCCCCTCAACCGATATTCGCTGTCTCTGGTGAGTGGAATATTCCGTAAGCCTCTTCACGAGTGTGTATGAACCGCCCGTGCCGGTCAATTCAGGTTTCATCTCCAGACTGGACGCGGACCAGATCGTCAGGGAGAACTCCTTGTCTGCCCACCTCTTCCTCCTGAAATCCGGAAAGCGGGGCTGATTGATTCCCAGTTCAATGCTCAGGACCGCAGGCATTCCAGACTCCACTATTTCATAACCGCCCTTTATGGTCCTTTTGGCATTCAGGTTGTTGCCATCCACATCCACCTCGGAAACGAACAGCATCTGCGGAAGGTCCAGCAATTCGGCAAGCTGGGACGGCACCTGCCCGGTTCCTCCGTCGGAGGTTTCTTCTCCGCAGAGTACCAGATCATAGTCCCCTATCTTGCGGATGGCCGCTGCAAGAGTTGCGGAGGTGGCAAAGGTGTCCGCTCCGGCAAATAGCCGGTCTGAAAGGAGAATCGCATCATCTGCACCCATTGCAATGCCGATCTTAAGATACTGTTCAAAAAACGGTGGTCCCATTGACAGGAGTACCACCCTTCCACCGCTCTTTTCCTTTATTTTCAGGGAAAGCTCTATGGCATTCTTGTCAGCCTCATTTATCTGATTCTCAACGCCGCTCCTTTTCATTGTCTTCGTTTCAGGATCGAAATTCATATCCTCGGCTTTTGGCACTATCTTGGTACATACAATTATGTTCCTCATCGGTCTCCTCCTTCCCGAAGAAGAATCGGGATTATCTTCGAAGCATCCGCTACGACGCAATAATCAGAGTATTCAAATATGTCCGATTCCCGATCCACGTTTATGGAGATCACTGTCTGGCAGTTTGCTATTCCGGGCAGAAAATGCTCTGCGCCACTCACCCCGAAAATCAGCACAAGTTTCGCATTCAGCGAATAACCTGTTGATCCCACCTGCAATTCTCTTGAAGCCTTTCCTTTATCGGCGATCGGCCTGGACACGCCGAGCCTGGCGCCAAAAATGTCAGCCAGCTTTGCAACCA
>JAJZKL010000242.1 GCA_021804185.1 Thermoplasmata archaeon
TCGGAATCATCCACATTGCCTTCATAGACTGTGGTGTTTATCTGTACCCTGATACCTGATTCAATGGCCATTTTTGATATTTTCCGGATCAGGTCTATGCTATGTCTTGGGTCTCTAAGGTTTCCGGCCCCCTCATCGGTTGGAAAGTCAAGACTCAGAGAGATTGAGGAAAGGCCGGCGTTCGCGGCAAAATTGATAAAGTCATAATCAACCAACAGAGAAGCAGCAGGACTCAGAGAAAATTGCAACTTCTTTGAGGAAATGTATGAAATCAGGTCTCTTATCCCCGGTTTCAGCATAAGGTTTCCTCCGGTTATAACAATCTCAGGTCTCTCGCCATCGATTTCAGCAATCTCATCTACAATGGACTTCAGTTCTTCAACAGAAAGCTCACCATCAGAAGGATTAGGCTGCGATTCTGCCCGACAGTGAAGGCACGTATATTCACATGCCCTGGTGGTCTCAAGAAAGATGATGGACGGTACCCAGCCTTTTAAAGTAGTTAGCAATTTGTTTCATCCACCAATGAGGTGTTACTATTAAATGGATAGACCTAAAGCATCCGTTCAAAATTTTTAGTCTACATCCGTCTGCGTATGGAAATAGCGCTTAATAGCGATGCAGATAGAAAGTAATAGCTTCGTGGTTCTTCTAGTGTTGCTATGGTACTCCAGGCCGTATTTCCCATCCTCTGTTCGCTGATTCTGGAAATCTGCCATCAAAGCCAGAATTGAAAGGAGAAGAATGCCCTCCCTTCAGTCACGGGAATTGCTGTATTGGCAAGATTAGCAGGAACCTAATGAATAGCCTTAAGGGATAATACGCTGTACACTGAACTGAAATAAGCAGAATTCCAACTATAAATGAAATTAAGGACGTCTCCGCAGAAATAGAGACTCTTCCCACAAAAGCCTAAGGATTCGGTCTTCCCTGTTATCGTTGTCATCGGCTATAGCATGGATATGGTTTAGCCACAATTTACTTGCATAGATCATGGCCAGGCCAGTAAGGCCACTGGGTAGCGTGTGTCGGAATCATCCACATTGATCCCATTAAAGGGCAAACTTATTGCCCATGCAAAGAAATGAGGCAAGTTACAATAATGCATGCGTTCAGAACCCTGTGACAATTATCCTCTGCAAATGTACTCTGATCTAGGGGCCGGCAGGGTCATAAGAACCATATGGGGCGCAAGTGAATAGGATAATGTCTGGGACAGGACAAAGAGAACGAACAAAAGAGGGCCTTTGGATGAACTGCGGCTTTATAATTCCCATTTTCAAAGGTTTTCCCAAGAGCTGATAAACTCGTAGAACGTAGTTAATTTTGGGCTATAAGCGATTTTTGGTAACTACCTGGCAAATTTATCTGGCGGCTCAGAAAGTAGAAATAAATTGTCACTGAAAGTCACCATAAAATGAAGCACTCTGGTGCTTGCCAGGCGTAGATATTATCCTGGGCGTACCCATATCCGCGTGAATACACCTTGACTGTGAAAACACACAGGCTCCTAGGGATCTCTGCCAACAGGGGGATGGTGCCAGGAACCGTTCAATTTTAGTGGGCCAAGCCCGAGATCATTGATAATCCCACAGTCCTTGAAACCTGTTAAGTACTTTGAAGCATTCATTGAAAACGCTAAAGACTGGTTATTCCTATAACATCAGGGGGCTGGATCCCAGAATATGGATTCTTAGTGCCACCAGGTTTATAAGGGCATTTGGAAGAGGTTCCACTTTCATTTTTCTTCCGTTGGTGTTCATAATCAGTTATGGGATATCGTTCCTGGAAACTGGACTTTTCCTTGGAATAGCCACCCTGCTAATGGCCCTGGTGCAGTATTATTCGGGGATCCTCACAGACAGGATTGGACGCAGGACGATTCTTGTATATTCACAGATACCTGCAGTTGCCTTCTATCTGGTGATTTTCTATACGGTGGCATTCCCATCCTATCTCCTTTTTCTCCTGCTTTCCTGGTATGGTACCATCGTGATCAACGCAATTCAGTACCCAGCAGTTCAGGCAGCAGTTGCTGACGTCACGTCCGTTAAGGATCGGTTATCAGGTTACACTGTTATGAGGATAATGGCAAACATGGGAATCGCCCTTGGCCCTCTTGTGGGCGCATACCTTGCGTCAATTGGCCTCCAGTATATCTTCCTGATATCGGCCATTGCCACTGTCGCAGAGATAGTCCTGCTCTATTTCCTGATGAATGAGACCTACGATCCGAAGGAACATCCACGCGAAGGTAAACATTCATTGAGGAACACTTACAGAAAGGACAGACTCTTTATGGTTTTCACTGCGATCGGTGTAGTACTTGGTTTCTTCATGAGGCAGAGAGGGTCTTCCTTCACAGTTTACACAGTTGTGCTGGAGCATCTCCCGTTCATCTATCTTGGTTATATCTGGGCCTTGAACGGTTTCCTCGTTGTGCTGCTTCAGTTTCCGTTTCTCAGAATGATGACACGGTTTGGAAGCCCCATGTTCTGGAGAGGGATCGGGTCCGGTTTCTATGCCCTGAGCTTTATATTACTTGTCAACGTCCCCTCACTATCGCTGCTCCTTGCTTTCATGGCGGTTTCAACCGTCGGCGAGGACATGGTTTCGCCAACCACACAGAGCATCATCACGACCATAGCTCCTGCCAGCATGAAGGGCTCGTATATTGGCGTTTATAACATGTACACCAGTATCGGAGGATTTACGGGGGCAGTAATTGGCCTCTACCTCCTGTATGTGTTCAGCAGCGTTCCATATGTGTATTGGGTCTATGTTGCAGTGGGTTCAATAATTGTGGGCGTCATGTATCTGACCTTGGGGAGCCCATTTAACAGAAGGTTCTCACGGAGTTCCTCTGGCAGCAGTACAGAAATCTTATGAAGGCACCCCAAGTCCAACTGCCCTGACAATGAAATTTTGCCGTTATTGAGCAACAAAGTGCTAGAATCTCAAAGATTATGGAATAAATAGGCGTGAAAATAAAAGATAAGGGGCCGTTGAAAAAAGGGAACGGCCCTCAATTCACTTTAAGGTCCCGTCCTCTTTCTGCGGGAGTTATATGCCAGGAGGCCTATCACCGCTGCAGCTATGACAACAACAATGATCAGTGCCACAATGGAAGACGTAATACCGCTCTGTGGCTGGCTGGAAGTTGTGGGAAATTGAATGTTGTACTGAGCAACCTGGCCATTTACAGATATCTGCTGAGGCTGTGTGAAATAATAATGTCCTCCCTGGTAAACGTAGGCCTGTACCCAGTAAGTCCCGTTTGGAATACATATTACATCTGGGGTAGGGGCCGCTATAGTAGGCAGGTTACTAACTGGGCTGGAATCATTGTAGAAGAAGCCACTGTCAATGATTACTCCCCATGGATTACTTCCTGCTGTCTCCACAAGGCCAGATTCGGTAAATATAACGGGGTATGTAAATTCAATGGTGGCCTCTACCTCCTGTATGTGTTCAGC
>JAJZKL010000243.1 GCA_021804185.1 Thermoplasmata archaeon
TAAATATGATAAATTCCCATAGTTAGTATTGACATTCATGATCTCATGGACGTGTAAACACATGTTAGGTACACAATACTAAAAAAAGAAATTTATCATATTTATTCATTTTATCATTTTTGTACTCTCCCATATAGGAAAATACGGGGTTTGATAAATTCCCATTTTCTCAGGTATTTCTCAATGATCGCAGGAATTTATGTTTCAATACGGCTTTCTTGGTGATCTGATAGCGGTTCCATTTCTCTTTTCGATCCATTCGATACCTGTTTGAATCATTTTATTTCTGAATATCCATAAAGTATTGCGGAAGCCAAAATCATAACCTGCGATATTTTTAATAATTTACTTTAGTTCATCTAAAAGTTAGGTAGTATAATGATACTCAAATGCGCTGGGTGTGGGAATAGTATAGATATCATTTTGCTCGATACACCGGCCAAAATGGGTGCGTCAGAGGATTGGAAGGTCTCATTCATATTTTACAGAGGTGATGTTTGCTCATGCGCCCTAAATATTCGTAACCCTGAAAAGAGGGATAAGGTCACTAGAGAATCTCTTAAGAATCCTGAGAAATACAAAAATACGGTTGATCAACTCAGGAGCTCATACAAACAACGTAAGGAGGATGGAGGGAAATAGTGTTCTTCTAATTTAGCCAAGACCTCTTGTGGTCAACACCCTTGAACCTAACGACTGATATTTTCCGAGTTTCTAGTAGTCAGTAACTAAAGTAAATTTATGTTTTCTCTAACCTCGAAAATTTACCTGGGAATTCTTCCAATGTGGACCTGTATAGAGATTGCTCATCTTTGAAACTGTAAAGTGATTCATGAATCCTCTCAAAATTTTCGTCCGCTCTATATCCAATTGGAATTCTAATTCTAAGATCTCCAAAATCATCATCGTCAAACGACATCCCATTAAATTCACCATAATCTTCGAATTTGGGATAAAGTTTAACGAATGGGATTTCAACAAATCTCGGCTCAGGTAGGGCAATGCAATAAATTAAGGAAGTCTCTATGCCCATATTTGTCAAGTCCAATAATCTGCTAAGCTGTGATCTTTCAAACTCTATTCTATAATCAACCTTAGGGCCGTATTGGCTCTTTACTTCACTGACTATTAACCAGTGATCCTCAATTCTTAGAAGCTCCAGCGTGTTTGAAGATATCAGATTTGAAACGGTCAACAGGATAATTTTCTTGTTGAATAGTTCTTCATTATCGTTGAGAGAAAAGTTTTTCCTAATCAATTCCGCATGAGTTTGATTATAATACCAATTGTTTCCCTTAAGAATTTCTCTGACCCTTTCGTTCAATTCTTCTGTGTTTATGTTTTGGGTATTGAGGAGGAACTTTAGTTGATTCAGATCATCGTCGTTCAAATCAAGACCCCATTCAAAAGCATGAGAATGCCCATGATACATGGTAAAAATTCCCTTCGTTGCCAAATGCCTTCCAATGAGATTTTCCATATAGAAGCCAAAGGGTTGCCTGAATTTTTGTTTAAGAGTCCTGTCCATAACTTACATCTCAATTAGTTATGATACAAATATTATCGGATTATTACTTTGGAATAATCGAAAAGAATAGTACATCCCTGTGCTTCCTGAAGCAATGCCTCTAAATCGCTTCAGGTTGCAACGATGGATGGAGGAATGAGAAATTATACCAAAAGGATGGATCGAATCTAAAGGCATTCTGTACTTATCATAAGTCTCTTAAAAGGAAATATATTCAGAAAACAAACCTAACCTCTCTCCTCCTCAGACTACTGTGTGGTTTTTCACTTGAAAGACATTTTTAGAGGAATTTAGGTGCAAAGTCATCAACCGACTCTGGGACATAAGTAGCCCTATCCATTCACAAGCATCAGGTTGTGCAGAAGTCCCCTGCAGAATCCTGAGGTCTCAATCCTGTCCTTCCTCCTCTGGAATATCATGTGCCCTGTTGATCGCTTGTCTGCAGAAAATGCAGATTCAGAGTTGCTCCTTCTGAAGTATTCCCTCAGGTATGCAATGGGATCGTTCATGAACCTTCCAATGATCTCCCTCCATCTCCTGGATCCCCTTATCCTGGAATTCTTCCTGGGTATGATGAATATCCTTGTGTTTTCTGAGAAGTCATCAAGTATGCTTTGCCCTGAATAGTATCTGTCCAGCCTCACGCTTTCCAGATCTATCCTCAGCCTGGCGATCATGTCAATGGCCTTCCTGTAGGCATCCTTCTCCGATCTGAGAGAGACGGCATAGCCAATGTACATCCTTGTATTGAGATCCATAAGGGCGAATGAATAGACGAACTGCCCTTTCTTCACAGATTCTCCATGTTTCTCCCTCAATGATCTGTAGTGCTTCGTTACAGTGAGGGAATAGCCTGTACCGTCACCCACGGCATCACATTTCCCGATCTCCTTTTTCCTCAGCGTCTCAACGAAGAGGTTGTTCATTATCATGATCACAAGGGGATCTGAATACAACCTTTCTACGGTCTTGTATGAGATGATTCTATAAATTCCAAACAGCGGCAACTCATATGCCATCCTTCGGTTGCTGATCTTCATCATCTCCTTTACCAGGATGATGAATGCCTTCTCCTTGGCATCCAGTAAAGATGGCCTGCCGAATTCATCCACAAAGATGGAGGAGGCATGATCGATCATGGACCTGAGTTCCATTGACATGCCAAGAAGCCTTTTCCTGTATGTTTCCTCGTATTTCCTTGAATCCGTTATAACCGAGACTGAGAACTTCTCCCTGTATTCCCGGATCAGTGCGTTGATATTGTCCCTGAAGGTTTCGTACTGATCCTGGGTGATCACGAAAGTATAATATATACTGAGTATATATACATTTGTGAAGAAGGTCAAGGTCGTGGAGGCAAATGAGATCACAGTGAGGAATATTAAGGCCTATATGGAAAGAGTCGTAACAAAGTTCGGATCAGGAGCAAAGGTGGATTGTCCCAAGGAGTTCCTGGGAAAGAAGGCCTATCTCATAATTGAAAGGGACGAGAAGTGACGACTTTTGTCCCAAAGCCCTGGAAACGAATATGCTTAAAAAATCAGGTAAACATCCAGAAAAAGTAAGGGATGGCAAAGGGTACGACATCAGATCATGGGATGAAAATGGAAGGGAAATTCACATCGAAGTGAAAACTACAACTGGTGATTTGGCAGACCGTATTTTCTGGACTAGAAATGAACATTTTAAATCAAAAAAAGATCCAAATTATTGGATTTATAGGGTTTATGAATTCGACAGAAATGCTAAAAGAGGTAAAGTAAAGAAGATAAAGGGAAGTTTCATTGATTCCTTCGATGTCCATCCATCATCATTTTATGGTAGCTATGACCAGATCCGAAGCAAAAAGAGGTCCAATTGAAACTAATTTGTTATCTATAATAGACTGAACAGTAATGATAAAAACAGAAACCACTCAATTGGCTATAAATTTATGACGTGCCA
>JAJZKL010000244.1 GCA_021804185.1 Thermoplasmata archaeon
CTGGTCTCATTCCGAACCCGACGGTAAAGCTTGATGCAGGTCGTATGTGTACTGTCTTCCGCGAGGGGACGGGAAATGCGACTGGCTGTCATTTTTAATTGTTTCCTTATCTGTTAGGGATGTTATTCCTGAATATCTGCAACCTGTATTGGCTCATCGATTCCAGCCTCTGTTCGTAAATTAATCTCAATGGTCCCAGAACATCATGGCTGGAATCCGACCCCTCCGGTTCATTTGAAGTGCTGAGATCACCATAGACAAAAAATGCACCATGTTTCATGACTTCCACAATGTTTTCGAATGCTTTTTTCCTCCTCTGGCCAAGGTTGTGCAGAACAAGATTTGATACTATGAGGTCAAAAGTGCCCAGTGATTTGAGGGACTCTGTCAGGTCTGCTGTTACGAATTCGACTCTTCTGCTGAATCCTAATCTTTCCATATTCCTAATTGCAGCATCCAGGCTAAGATCCCTGAGGCTCCCGCTTTTGAACAGGTCAATGCCGGTAATTTGTGCATTGGGAAAATATGATGCTACCACGGCACATAGAAATCCGGACCCGCATCCAGCGTCAAGGACCCTGATATCTTCTCCCTTCCGGATACCTGCTATGTCAAATGAATGGCTGAACAGATCCCTAACCGATTCTCTGAGAATCTCAGACTGCTTTCTGGTTGAATGGTGATAAACACCAAAATCGGGGAGGCTCATGTATGAGCATGTGTGTCGTATTAAATATGTTTCCAGGGATTCGAGAATTTCACCTGAAACTCTCTATAAGCCTATCCTCCGAAAAGAGATATTCATCATATTTTTCAGTGGCGATCTCTCTTTTTTCCCTTAATTCTGCAAGAACCTGGGATATTTTTTCAGCAACAAGTGATTTGAGCTCGCCGGAGAGCATGGATCCACTACTGTATTCTTCACGGATTTTGCTTACCTTAACCTGATCATCCTCAATGAGCTTGTAGACATTGAAGGAAAAGTCTATATCTGGGTTCGCTCCGTATTTCCTCTGTTCCTCTGCTGTGTCCCTGCCACCTGAGAAAGCATATTTCATTATCTTCTTCCTTACAACCTGTGGCGTATCATCCAGGAATATTCCACTGTTCGGGTCCGAAGAGGACATCTTGCCCCCACCCTTGAGAGAGGGCAGAAATTTGGATATAATGGATGAGGGTTTAAGGTAGCCCAGTTTTGGCAGCACATCCCTGGAGACCTTGAAATGAGGGTCCTGATCTATTGCATGGGGGATAAGGCATCGGATATTTCTTCCGAGCAGGGAGCTGACCAGGAACGCTGGGACGGACTGAATGCTGGTGAAGAAATACTTTCCCACATTATCGCTGTCCTGAAATCCGAAAACAGCTTTAGATAGAGTGACGTTTATATGCCTGGCCACTTCAACACCCCTTCTGTAAAGGGTAGAGCCGTTAATGGAGTCAATGAGAATGTGAGTTCTCCTGGCATCAAATCCCAGACTCAGTATGTCCAGGATATTGTCCCTGGTCACCTGAGAAAGTTGCTTCCATTCAAGGTCCCTGAAAAGAAATTTCTCATCATCAGTTATCTGAATTATGAGATTGACATCAAATGACTTCTGGAGCCATCTTGTGAACATAAAAGGAAGAAGATGCCCTAAGTGCATCTTACCAGAGGGCCCTCTTCCGGTATAGAGATAAAATCCCTTGCCGCTTTCAAGGTCATCAAGGGCCAGGTTAAGATCCCTGTGTGCAAAGAAA
The DNA here is from genome assembly GCA_021804185.1 of Thermoplasmata archaeon. The sequence continues at coordinate 1,741 of JAJZKL010000244.1, forward strand.
ACACCCTGATTCAGAAACGGATTCGTGCCTCCAGCGAGTTTCTCAAGCCTGTTCCTCAAATCGCTGTCGATCAAGCCAGCCCCGAATTCACTGGCTATCCTAACGTAATCTCCTTCCCCAAGAGATTCAGAAACTTCCCAGGGGGTAACATCTCTGTTATCATTCAATGACATGTGATGCCGTGTCTCTTTAAATCTTATCTGGCATCCTGAGGTGAGAATTTCATGAAGAGATCCTTGTCCATGGTCCTGCGAAGTTTTTGCAGTTCATCTGGCCTGAAAATTCCGTATTCAGTGATAAATCCGGAAACATACCTGGATGGAGTCACGTCAAATGCAGGGTTCAGTGCTGTACTCTGCTCCGGCCCAAGCCTTTTGCCTTCTATGTAAAGAACTTCGTCAGGGGATCTTTCCTCAATTGGGATATCCTGGCCTCCGGAAAGTGAGAAATCAAATGTGCTCCCTGGTGCAGCTACATAGAACGGTATGCCATTCTCCTTTGCAAGTACTGCCTTTTCATATGTGCCTATCTTGTTTGCGAAGTCACCTGAAGATGTTATCCTGTCTGCTCCAACAATCACAAGGTCAACCTTTCCAGCCTTCATGTAATGACCAGCTGCATTGTCGGCAATAATTGCATGGTCAATTCCCTCCTGCGCCAGTTCCCAGGCAGTCAGGCGAGCCCCCTGCAATCTGGGTCTCGTTTCGTCTACATAGACGAATAACTTTTTTCCAGAATCGTGGGCAATCCTCATGGGGGCAATGGCTGTACCCCAGTCTACTACTGCCAGTGCTCCCGCATTGCAGTGAGTAAGTATTCTGGAATCATTCCCTATGAGTTCATTACCATATTCTCCTATTTTTTTACACCTGCTGCTTATTTCATTGGCATATCTTCTTGCAGATGATTCCAGAAAGCCGTTTTCCTTCATGAAATCTATAGCTTTGAAAAGGTCGTATGCGGTTGGCCTTGTTGACCTGATCTTTCTTACGGCCTCTTCCATGTCCTCGCCATTTAACTTTGCCATAGCCAGCCCGTAGGCTGCTGTAACACCAATGGCAGGTGCTCCCCTAACCAGCATATCTTTAATGGAATGTGCTATGTCATCACTGTTCTTTGCATCAAAAATTTCAATCTTTTCAGGGAGTTTCCTCTGATCTATTAACCTGACTACACCATTTTCCATCCATACAGCAAAAAGGTGTCTGGTCTCTCCGTCTATGTTCATCTTCATAGCAGGTTATTTCGGCAATCAATATATTTATTTCATTAACGGATGATCAACTAATTCAAGAATTTCATTCGATGAAGGCGGGTTCTGTATGTCGAGGAATGGTTCAGGCATGTAATTATCAGGTTCAGTTTCCCCAAGCACAAACAATCTGAAAAGATAGTTATGGATGGCCGGAATATCATACCTGGAGATAATCTGCATTAGTTTCTCTGTCTTCTGGTTTGACAGATAACCTTCTGATCTACCCTTTGCAATGTTCAGGGTGTTGAGGCAGAAGTTAGAACTGGAGCAGACGCCTCCGCTTGCACCAACCTTTATTGAATCAGCAAGCAATGCATCCTTGCCCTGAAAAACTTCCAGATCAGGAATTTCCAGCAATTCCCTGAAATGTTGCATGTCTCCGCTTGAATCCTTTATTCCCCTGATGCTTTCATTCTGCTTCATCATGCTCTCTACTAGCGAGGCTGGTAATTTGTGACCGGAGAGAGCCG
>JAJZKL010000245.1 GCA_021804185.1 Thermoplasmata archaeon
TGATATCTTCATGGCCTGCTCCAGGCTGTCTGTCCATGTGTCCAGATATTTTCCGTTGATTCTCCTGTGAATTTTCTCTGGATTTACCTCCACAACAATTCCGACTCCATTGTTCATGGTTATTGCAAGGGGCTGTGCGCCCCCCATTTCGCCCAGTCCTGCAGTAAGGAACCATTTTCCCCGCAGATCCTTTGAATGGAAATCCTTTCTCGCAATTGCTGCCAGTGTTTCGTATGTTCCCTGAAGAACGCCCTGGGATCCGATATAAATCCAGCTTCCAGCGGTCATCTGGCCAAACATGGTGAGACCCCTGCGTTCAAGGTCCCAGAAGATATCATCCGTGGCCCACCTAGGGACTATCTGTGCGTTAGCTATGAGTACACGCGGTGCCCATTTTGAGGTCTTGAATGCACCAACAGGTTTCCCTGACTGTATCAACAGTGTCTCATCATTGTACAGTTCCTTGAGCATACTGATTATCTCATTGAAGGCGTCCCAGCTCCTGGCGGCCTTTCCCTTGCCCCCGTAAACTATGAGGTTGTCCGGGTCCATTGCCACATCCGGGTCAAGATTGTTCATGAGCAGCCTCATTGCCGCTTCCTGTCCCCAGCCTCTGGTATGCAACTCACTTCCATGTGGTGCATGTATCACGTGATCAATTTTTCTTGGAGCATCATATTCTTTCTCAACGGTCATAATGAGAATATGACTTTAAATTGATTAAGTCTTTTGATTCCATATATTCTGGATAGAAACCGGGCTGGTCAATTCCATCCTGAATATCTGAAGATAGTACTGAAATCATGTGCGTGACAGGCATCTTTGCAACTCATGATTTGGTTGCATTACCGGGGGAGCAGTGACAACTTTGATGCGGCTTGCTCCTCCCAGGAATTGGTGATTATCATTAATCATCGGCTCATTTACCGTAATGAAGGATCAGTGGTTAACTCGTTTGAAAACCTGTAAATGTTTTAACGCTGGAGGTAGATACAGATGCAATGACCATCAAGCTGATATCATGGAATGTGAACGGGCTCAGGGCTGCTATGAAATCTGGGCTATCCGGCTTCATACAGAAGGAATCCCCTGACATCATGGCAATGCAGGAAGTCAAGATTTCTGAGGGGCAGGTACCATTGGAACTGTCATCAGGCGGATATACTGCATATTTGAATCCAGCTGAAAAAAAGGGCTACAGCGGCACTCTCACATTATCAAGGATACACCCGATCTCACTTATCCGTGGAATCGGAAATCCTGAATTTGACACAGAAGGAAGGATAATGGGACTGGAACTGGACAATTTCTATTTCCTGAACGTATATTTCCCCAATTCGCAAAGAGGCCTCACAAGGCTGGATTATAAGCTGGCATTCAACTCTGAATTTCACAGGTTCTGCAATAAATTGAGGGAAAAGAAGCCGGTGGTAATAACAGGGGACTTCAACGTGGCACACAGGGAGATAGATATCGCAAATCCCAAGAGCAATGAACACAATGCGGGGTTCACAAAGGAAGAGAGAGACTGGATGACAGAGTTTCTGGAGGACGGTTATGTTGACACATTCAGGATGTTCAATGGCGATCCGGGCCATTACTCATGGTGGTCGTATATGCACAACGCAAGATCACGGAATATAGGCTGGCGCATAGATTATTTCGTTGTGTCGGCGGACCTGAAATCCCGGGTGGAGGATGCAGGAATAATGGAGGAGGTCACGGGATCGGATCATGCTCCGGTGTACCTTGTGCTTGACTATTGAGCACAGAAGTATCCCTGACTATGGTATTTTCCCGGCCTTCCCCGAGTGATATTATGTCAACAGGGATGCCAAGCAGCTCCTCAACTTTCTCGACGTATTTCCTGAGTGCTGCAGGAAGAGCATTGAAGGTGTAACCGCCTTCCGGTTGGACAAGCTTTCCCCAGGGTTCCATATCCATATAGTCCATCTCAACCCCTGAAAATTCCTGGAAACTTCTGGGAATGTAGTCGATCTCCTTTCCATCTTTTCTGTAGGCCGTACAGATCCTGATTTTATCCATCTGCCCCAGTGTGTCCAGCCTTGTGATAGCCAGCGCGTCCACGTCATTCATCATGATGGAATACCTGAGCATCGGGATATCAAGCCATCCCACGCGCCTTGGTCTTCCCGTTGTGGTACCAAACTCATGGCCGAGATCTCTCAGCCTGGCTGCCTGGGTTTCCTCAAGTTCCGTGGGAAAAGGCCCGGATCCCACTTTTGACATGTAGGCTTTTGCAACACCAATGACATAATCCACTTTCCTGAATGGAAATCCCGCTCCCAGTGATAGCGCTCCAGCAAGCGCATTTGAAGAAGTTACAAATGGGTACATTCCGAAGTCTATGTCAAGCATTGTACCCTGTGCCCCCTCAAAAAGTATGCTCTTACCCTTCCTGTACTGCCTGAAAATTTCAAGCTCAGTATACTCAAGGAACGGCGTGAGCTTCTGGCCAACCATGTATAATTCATCCACCATGGCTTCCCTGTTCTCCTTTCTGCTGAAATCAGTGCTGGCAAGCAGGCTTTCCTTCATCCTGTATATGGTCTCAACCTTTTCCATTAGAGTATCACGGCTCAGAAGGTCGACCATCCTTATGCCGGTCCTTGCATATTTGTCCTCATAGGTTGGGCCTATGCCCTGGGCAGTTGTTCCAATGCTCAGCTTTGATCTTACGGACTCTTCCTTTGTGTCAAGTATCTTGTGCATTGGTGTTACGACATGCGCCATCTTGCTTATGATAATGTGCGAAGAGCAGCCTGAGGCCGTGAGCTTGTCCATTTCCTCTGCCAGGCCATGGGGGTCGATCACCATTCCATTCCCCAGTACCACAGTTTCGCATCTCAGGGATCCTGATGGCACCAGATGAAATTTGTAGGTTTTACCGTTTGCAACAACGGTATGGCCTGCATTCCCGCCACCATTGAATCTTACGGCAACATGGAACATTCCGCTCAGGAAGTCCGTGATCTTGCCCTTACCCTCATCGCCAAACTGCAAGCCGAGAACAGCAGCTATCACTCTAGAAACCTCCATGATGAATCTGTTGACAAAAATCGCGGGAATTTATCAGAGACTGAGCACATCCTGAAAACTTTTTTGAAGTCCACTTCCAAATCATTGTTTCTTGCCTAATAAGGCTTCGTGACACTAAATCACGAAGGTCCCGCAGCGATCATTCCCTGCGTCTCGGAATGTCCGGTTTTCATGCATCCGGCAGCCAGAGGAAAGAAACCGGGCATAATGATCAACATTTTCATCATTTCAGGACCTCCCATAATCAGCGGTGCCAGTAACCCCGGATCATTTAACGGCGGAATTGTTGCAGGAAATAATGAGTATTTACTCATAACAAATATTGATGCAAGACTGAAAATATAAGAGTGAATAAGGAATTCCACAGAGATAACACATGGCATACATCAAGGTGATAGAAGAG
>JAJZKL010000246.1 GCA_021804185.1 Thermoplasmata archaeon
TTTTATCTCCAGTTCTGCCCCAAAACCTTTGCATATGGATGAAACCATCATCCTGATCTTATTTTCAAAGGATTCCAGGAATTCAGAAGAAGTTGACCTCATGTCAACCTCGAGAACTGCCCTGTCCGGAATTACGTTAGATGCCTTACCGCCTTCCTTTATGATCATGCCTACAACAAGGTGCTTATCTACTCCTGCCCAGTCCCTTGAATTATTTATTGCCACATAGGAGGTGACCAGGGCATCAAGGGCATTTATCCCTTCTGAAGGGGATGCAGCCATATGGGATGATTTTCCTTTGAATACAAACTCAATCTGCAGATCGGCAAGTGCCTTGCATCCTACGCACCATCTGTCGTCCGGATGCATCCCGAACATGAAATCTATGTCGGAAAATGAACCACTGTTGGCCATTATTATCTTGCTCCCTGCGTATGGGCCGATACCTTCCTCTGAGGGTGTTCCGAACAGGACTATCCTTCCGGAACTCATGAGATCTCTCAGCACAACCGCGGTACCGAATGCCCAGGCAGAAATCAGGTTATGCCCGCAGGAATGTCCGTTGGGAAGGGCATCATATTCCATGAGAAGTCCAATTGCAGGTTCTCCTGATCCATATTCGGCCTTGAAGGCAGTCTTCATGTCCAGGTAGTTTTCCTTGACTTTGAATCCATTCTCCCTCAGCTTTTCAATAATCTCTGATGATGACCTGAACTCTGCGCTCCCCAGTTCTGCAAAATTGTAAATATCGCTGGAAAGTTTTATAATTTCATCAATATGTTTTTCAATGGAAATGGATACATCGGTCAACTATCTTCCCTCATTCATGTAATGGGGGATTCTTAAAATAATATTTCCATTATCTTTAAGTCCTGGTGATCTTTGGAAATGAAGCCATTCCGCCTTGGGAAGCCATTCATTTACCTGTAACAGGTCTCGTTGCGTGTTATGGTGATTTTCATGTTCTTCAAAAATAACCGATACAGGCGAAGATGTAGTTGACATGTTAAGCAAATATAACATGAAAAACAGCCATTAATTAACTTTGTTAACAATAAGGTTAATATCTGCAATGCTGATTTCATTGGATGGAGACGGATGAAAACAGGCCAGAATTGAGGTATAACAGGAGTTTTCACCTGTATCTTGCAAGGGTCGCATTTACAAGCCTTGCCTTCAGCCTTTATTCCATTTTCATCCCCATCTTCTCATACATCTATTCAGGAAGCCTTCTCTTTACAGGCCTTGTTTTATTCGCACAGTACGGGGTTTATTCCCTCACATTCCTTACCGGACCAGTGGTGGACAGGGTAAGAAACAAGAGGATGGTGTTTTTCCTGTCTTATTCGACTATCGCGGCTTTCTCATTATTTCTGGCAGAGATGGTTCATCTCAATTCTCTTTCGCCTGAAATACTGATCGGGGTGGTTATAGCAATCGCCTTCTCAGATAACTTTGCGTGGACAACTGGTCACATTGTGCTTCCCCTGCTGGTTGACAAATCCGATTTCTTCAGGGCAAATGGATATGCACACCTGATCTCAGGGACACATGCAGTGGGAGGCTTTGCACTGGCCGGAGTGATCCTGATATTTCTGGGTGATCTTGACTCTATACTGATGTATTCTGCCGCAATGGCAGTTGCATCAATTATCAGCCTTTTTATCCCCCTGTATACCAGAAACCGGGAGGCAAAAGGCAGTGGAAGTTTGATTGAAGGCTGGAGATACCTGGCAGAGAACCACAAACCGATGATCCTGACGGCAATATACCTTTCACTTGTCTCTTTCTTCGGTCTTGCTCCTGCAGTTCTTATACTTGATGGCACGTCAGGCTCTTCCTGGTACATAATCCTGTATGCATCATTCATGGTGGGAGGAAGCATAGCAGGTCCCATGCTTGGAATACTCAACTTGAGGAAAAAAGTCGGTGCAGGCATAATTGCTTCAGCAATGGCATATGCATTTCTTATAATGGTCTCATCATACCTGTTTTCTTTCCTCCCCATGGAAATTCCGGTATGGACGGGTGCAGGAATATCATTCGATACCTGCATCATGCTTTTCAACGTATACCTGCAGGGCACGGTGAAAGAGGAATTCCTGGGGAGATCTGCATCTTCCCTTTACACATTCAGGGGTATATCAGTATCCGCAGGAAGCCTGATAATCCCAGTACTTATTCTTCACTTCGGCATGGGAATTACATCAATTATCCCGGTGGTGCTTATAGTCCCGGTTTCAATTGCCATAATATTTGCTGTTAAATCCATCTATAAAACGTCATTCTAGAAATTTTTAAAACAATATTTCTGGGATATTAATTACCCGGATACTACTTATAAAGAAAAAAATCACAATCGTGAACCCGCTTAATCTGGGAGCCTCCCATGACATGTTCCATAATTTATGAAAATCAGGAAGAATAGTAATAATTTCCGGATGTTTTCTGTTCCCTGTCCAGTGCACTGTCCAGTTTGTTTATTCTCGGCCTGCGCGTAGCTTCATCTCTCCTGAATGTTATTCCAAGATCTGAAAGAAACCTGTTCATTCCATCTTTCATGTCAGTTGGCCCGAAGGTGTTTCCATTCAACCCCGGAGTGCCGGAGAAAACCATCAGGCTGTCGGAGATAAGGTCTATGAGATATATGTCATGATCAACAATAAGGGCACTCTTCTTGTTTGTCTCCATTACTCTTCTTATGATCTTGGCAGCTGCCATCCGGTAAACACTGTCAAGATGGGCTGAAGGTTCATCCATGAGATAAAGATCGGCATCCCTGCATAGTGTCAACGCTATGGAAAGCCTCTGCAGTTCACCCCCGGACAGATCACTCACATTGAGGCTGTACATGTCCTCCACATCGAGGGGCTTAAGGATCTCGTTCTTGACAAAACCACTGGCGGCCTGCTCCTTTAAGGAGGAAAGAACAAGGTCTTCAACCGTGCCATCGAAATCGGTTGATATGTACTGTGGTTTGTAAGCTATCTTTATATTTTCATCCAGGGTACCTGTATCCGGTTTCAGGGCACCTGCAAGTATCTTCATCAGTGTGGTCTTTCCCAGGGCGTTCCTGCCCAAAACACCAATAACCTGGCCAGACTTGATCTCTCCCGGATTTACGTGTATTGTGAAATCCCCAAGCTTTTTTGTGAGTTCCATCCACCTTATGACCGTCTGTCCCGTGCTGGTTCTTTTCTGTGACTTTTCTTGGAAATCTATGGAGTAGTTCCTGATTCTCACGTTCTCTTCCCTGAGGTAACCTGATAGAAATGAGTTTATTGCCCTGTTAGTGGTCTTCTGATCAACGATAACTCCGTAAACTCCGCTCTGCCCGTAAACAAGGTGGACATTATCCGCCATCCAGTCAAGTATTGCGAGATCATGCTCCACTATCATGACGGTCTTCTTTGCGGCAAGTTTCTGTATGGTGTTTGCAACATTGACCCTTTCCCTT
>JAJZKL010000247.1 GCA_021804185.1 Thermoplasmata archaeon
AAGATCGGGATCATCAGAAGCGCACTCTTCCAGAAAGGCATGGCATTCTCGGATACCGAGGTGTTTATGTGAAGACCGTTCCAGTAGAACCATATCCAGAAGCTGAAGGTGAATGCCCACATTAGTCCCATTGGCGGAGTTATGAGTTCAAAGCTGATTATGTGGAAGAACTGCAGCAATAAGGTCGCCAGAATGATGTTCTGAGTGATCATGCTGCTCCAGAACATCGCGGAATAAATCAGCATTAACCGGTATTTCCACGGCAGGGGCCCGTATATTCCAAGATTGGTCATATCAACAAGCCATCTGCGCCTCTGCCTGAGCATGTCCCTGACACTTGAGGGTGAAGCGCCGTAGGTAAAAGCTGGAAGGAACGATGATTTTCCCCAGTATTTTTCAGAGAACCTCAACCCAAAGCAACTGTCGTCGATTATCTGCCTTGAACCGTTTTCCCATCCAATTTCTGACTCTATATCGGAGCGGATAAGAAGATTCTCTCCATGCAGGCCAACCAGTGGTGTTCTCAGCAATGCCGTGAAGAAATAAAATCTCGTGAGATCGTCTGACGGTCTCATCGAATCAGCAAATTTCACTATAAGAGATCTGGAAAGCTGATGTGGAAAAGCCAGTATACCCTGTGCTATGTAATACTTTGATCCCTTGAGCTGTATGTGCTCGGCAATTGCTGCAACAGTATCCGATCCAACTGCTGCATCATCATCAAGATGGAAAAACCATATGTCTTCCCTGTTTTCGCCCCTGCCCGCATGATATTCCACAGCATACTGAAGAGCCCGGGATTTATTGATTGAGCCTGTGATGGTTTTGTACTCTTTTGGTACTACCACGAGATTTACTTTTTCCTCGGGAAGAAATTGATCCTTTATTGCATTGAGTGCCTCTGCCCACTCCTCTGTGACTATGTCAATCCTCCAGTTTTCAAGATTCTTCGGCGCGTGCAACAGTATTGAGTTTACAACCCGGGTCAGTGCAGGAATCACGTTGTACGATCCAATTGTGGGAATCTCAAAAATAGTCAGATTGGGTATTTTTCCACTGTAACTGGAAATTTTTATGTTCCTTGATCTTAATGCGCCTATGAAACTCATTATAAGTATAGGCATGCCGAATGACCAGGAAATTGTTGCATAAATTGTGAATATGTCCCAGGTATTGCTGACATCAACTATAACCGGGAAAAGAACGACAAAAAAGACAGCAGCAAGAAACCATAAGCCGATTCCCAGCTTTGGATTTAATGGTATCCCTTCTTTTGATTTTGACATTAGCGGTGCACATCAGATCATCTCCAGATATAATATTAATGCTTGTCGGATTGAACACTACCACACTATCAGGAACTACAGAAAATGAAGAGATACAAAAAAATCCGGCATCTGTTTTTTAGTCATCTTGAGTCATGAATGCCCTAAATGTAAATGCTGAAACCCCGGTTCTGTGGGATTCCTGCTGAATTACCAGGTCTGGGAGGAGTATACCGCCGTATATTCACGACACGTAGGTCAGCCAGTCCCTGAATTCCGGGAGTTTGCCCCTTACCGCATCCGAGAACGTCTTCTGTATCTTCTTTGTAACTTCTCCGACATTTCCGCTGCCGACCTTTATTCCATCCACATTCACTATGGGAGTTACTTCTGCTGCAGTTCCACAGAAGAAAGCCTCATCGCATGTGAATAACTCATCCCTGTGTATCTGCCTCTCCTGAACCTCTATGCCAAGGCTCTCTGCCAGTTCCAGAAGTGAAAACCTTGTTATTCCGAACAGTATATCAGCTTCAAGTCCGGGAGTTATCAGTTTGCCGTCCTTCACGAGGAAGATATTCTCCCCTGGCCCTTCTGCCAGATATCCATTTTTTGAGAGGAGAATTGCTTCATCGAATCCTGCTGCTTCTGCCTCGTTGCTGGCAATTACCGAATTCAGGTAATTTCCGCTTGCTTTTGCGAGAATCGGCAATATGTCGGAGTTTATTCTCCTCCATGACGAAATCTTGCATCTTACGCCTTTCTGGGCTTTGTCTCCGAAGTATTGCCCGAAAGGTACAGCTACAACGCACACACCTGTTTCCTTGCCAGTTGTGGACAACCCTATTGCGTCACTTGAAAAGAATGCGAATGGCCTGATGTAACACGATTTCAGTCCATTGATCTTGACAACATCCACGATCGCTCTTGATATTTCGTCTGCTGAATGTTTGAGATCCATTCTGTATATCCTGGCGGAGTTCACGAATCTTTCGACGTGTTCCCTGAGTCTGAAAATGGCTGCTCCTTTCTCGGTCTCGTATGCCCTTATTCCCTCAAAAACGCCACTTCCATACTGCAGGGAATGTGTCAGGAGCGGCACTTTGACTTTGTCATAATCCTTTATTTCGCCATTATACCAGATTTTAGAATCCATCGTATCGGCTTAAAATGCAAGACCCATATAAATTAGTAGCTCACAAATAACTGACAAAAAACATGTAATCGAACAAAAATTTAAACAGTAAAGCGATAGCCTTTCCATAATTATGTTGATTGTACCGTCGTCGTCTTCAGAGACACTGGCATCCAAGATTTCCGAACTGCTGCGCTCCGGGCTGTCTGAGGTGGAAAGAAAAAGGTTTCCGGACGGCGAGATGTATGTGAGAGTTCTCGCAGAAATGGAGGGCAAGGAAGTTGCCGTGATAGGAAATACGCGTAACGATGCGGACTTAATTGAACTGCTTCTCCTTCTGAATGCATGCCGGGAAGCCGGAGCCGGAAAACTGATTGCGGTGATACCCTACTTCGGATACGCAAGGCAGCACATGATTTACAGGAACGGGGAACCGGTCTCATCAAAGGTAATGACGAAATGTATTGAGGAATTCAGTGATGAGATCATCTCTGTAGAAATACATAATGAGGAAACCCTGCATTTCGCTTCGAAACCATTCAGGAATATAAGCGTTATAGACACCATGAGCAGACACTTTCTGGGTCAGAAAATCGATTATGTTCTGGCTCCTGATGATGGTGCATTTGACAGGGCCAGGAAAATGGCAGAAATTTTAGGAACAAGAGCGCATTACATCGACAAAAAGAGGATAGATTCAAAGTCCGTTGAGATGCACCTCCCTAACCTGGAGTATGATGGCAAATCTGTACTGCTTGTCGACGATATAATTTCGACCGGGGGAACAATTATTAGGGCCGTAAATCTTCTTAGAGACAGGGGAGTGTCGCGAATAAGCGTAAATGCCGTACATGGGGTATTTGCAAGGGAATCGGATAAAACTATAGCCTCCCTTGTTGATGACCTGGCAGTATCTGACACCATAGACGGACCAAACAGTACCGTGTCAGTTGCTGAAAACATATCGAGATCCCTGAGGAGTTGATTTAGCTGGTAGTGGAATTAAAAAGCTGCATGAGGGACGGGCCTTTCAGAGGTTCAGA